>CAZTMO010000310.1:0-2425 GCA_964615105.1 uncultured Thermoleophilia bacterium | reverse complement strand
GTCAGGAAGACGTCGTCCTGGTTGGCGCCGTAGACGAGCGCGGAGTACGGGTTCGAGATGGGCTCGAAGCGAGAACGCGAGACGTCGACGGCGATGAAGTCGGCCGCCTTGCCGGGCTCGAGGCTGCCGACCTCGCCGGCCAGGCCCAGAGCCTCGGCCCCGCCGAGCGTCGCGAGACGCACGCAGCGCTCGGCGTCAAGGACGGTGACGTCACGCTCGGTGGCGCGGTGCAGCAGCAGCATCGTGCGCATCTCCTCGAACATGTCCATAGTGTTGCTGGCCGCCGGGCTGTCGGTCCCGAGGCCGACGCGCACACCCTGGTGCATCATGTCGCCGAGCGGGGCGACACCACAGCCGAGCTTGGCGTTGCTCTTCGGGCAGTGCGCGACGGCGGCGTCCTTGGCGCGCAAGATCCGGATGTCGTCGAGCGTCGCCAGAGTGCAGTGGACGGCGAGGAAGCTGGAGTTGAACACGCCCCACTGTTGCAGGTACTTGACGGGGCTGACCCCGTACGGCTGGACGAGCATGCGTTCCCAGCCCAGCTTTTCGCGGAAATCGTGGGCGAACTTGCCCGAGCCGGCGCGCACGTACGTCAGCTCGTGCCGGCTCTCGGCGACGTGGCTGGCGACCCGGAGTCCCTCGGCGCGGCTGCGCTCGGCGATCGCCTCGTAGAGCCTGCTCGAGACGGTGTAGGGAGCGTGCGCCATGAGGCCGACGTCGAAGAGCCGCGAGGCCATGGCGCGCGAAGCCTCGAGGCGGGAGTCGATGCGCGCCAGCGTGTCGTCGAGGCGCGCATCGTCGATGCCGTAGACCTCGAGGTAGACACGTCCGCGCAGGCCGGCCTCCCCCGCCGCCTTGAGGGACAACCCCGTGTAGCTCGTGTCGGCGACCGTCGTGATGCCCGACGCGACCGACTCGGCGACGCCGAGGCGAGCGCTGTCGAGGTACTCGTCCGGCGTCAGCGAGGCCTTGATGTCGACGAGCTGGAGGATCCAGTCGCCGAACTCGGCGTCGTCAAGGATGCCCCGGAACGTCGTGTACTCGAGGTGGCTGTGGCAGTTGACGAATCCCGGCATGACGATCGCCCGTCCGAGGTCGACGACGTCCGCGCCGGGGTACGCCCGCGCAAGATCTTCCGCCGGCCCGACGGCGACGATGCGCCCGCCGGCCACGACGAGCCCACCGTCGACCAGCACCGGCGCCGTGACGGGCAGGAGCCAGCCGGCGCGGTACAGGGTGACGCGGTCGTTCGCGAAGGTGGTGTCGGTCATAGGCGGTCGCGCGGGACGGTCTCCGGGTGGCCCGCACGCGCGTCGAGTATAGGAGAGCCCCACGGGGCGCGCAAACAGGCGCGGCGGCCGGCCGTCAAGGTGCCCGGGCGCCGGCCCCCGCGCTATACTCGCCGGACAAGCGACCTCCGAGGTGACCGTGGCCGACACCCCCAAGCCTAGCTTCTCGCCCGAGGTCCTCACCCACTCGGTGTGGGACGCGATCAAGGACATCCCGGGCGTCCACGAGCTCTACCGCAACCCCCTGCAGAGCCTCGGCGAGCGCGTGCACATCGAGCGCTACGGGCCCGTACGCCTCGACGAGGACGACGACGGTTACGTGCTCGAGATCCACCTCGTGGCCACGCCGGAGGTACACCTCCCGACCCTCGGCGACGCCGTGGGCCGGGCCAGCCTGACGTACCTCGCCCGCACGACCGGGACGCCGATCGAGCGCGTACAGGTGTTCGTCGACGACGTCGCCCTGGCACCGGACGACGAGTGACGCCGGCACACCACCCGTGACGGCGCTCGATCTCAACGCGACGACGCGCGACTTGCTCGCCCCGGTCTGCCGGGGCTGCACCTGGTGGCAGGCCGGCCTCCCGGTCGAGAGCGGCGAGGACACGCGTGCCTGCTGGGAGCGCGCCGTCGAGAGTGAGGCCGGGCTCTTCGGCCGCGCCCTTCTCGACGGCGACGCCGTGATCGGATGGATGCAGGCGAGCCCGGCGGCCCTCGTCCCCCGGGCTCGGCGCCTTCCCGCCGGACCGCCCTCAGACGACGCCTGGCTGCTCATCTGCGCCTACTTCTACGACGAGGAGTACCTCGGCGGCTTCCAGCGACTGCTGCTCGAGATGGAGGCCGCGCTCATGAACCGGCGCGTGAGCGCGCTCGAGGCGTTCGTCCTGCGCGGCGCCCGTCCGGACGGTCCCCTGCGCGGCTACCTGCGCGAGCGGAACCTCTTTCACGCCGAGGTCCTCGAGGGGAGCGGCTTTCGCCCCGTCTGCACGAGCGGCGAGATCGCCCGCTACCGGCTCGACCTCGCCACGGTCGTCGCCGCGCCGCGGTACAGCGAACTCCTCGAGAGCGTCAAGCCGGGGACCGCGGCGCAGCCCGTCTGACGGCGGCGCGACCGGCGCAGCCCGCCTGGCGGCGGC
>CAZTMO010000309.1:0-2430 GCA_964615105.1 uncultured Thermoleophilia bacterium | reverse complement strand
CGCGGCCGCCGATCCGGCGCGGCGTGCGATGGCCGCCGACCCGGCGCTGCGCGCCGCGCTCGACGGGCTGGCCCCGGACTTTCGCGAGACGGTGGCGCTGCGCTTCTTCGCTGACCTGTCGCTGGAGAGCATCGCGGCGGCCCAGGACATCCCGTTGGGCACCGTGAAGTCGCGCCTTCACATGGCCCTCGCCCGGCTGCGGCAGGCACTCATCGAGGCGGGGTTCGAGCGCGGATGAGGGTGAGGACGATCGCACGCGGGGCAAGGACGATGCACCGAGCGAGACGATGACGGAACGTGACGACATGACCGAGGACCGCGGCTTCGCCGCGGGAGAGGCCGGATTCGACGACGACCGCCTGCTGGGGTTCGTCCTCGGGCTCGACGACGACCCTCAGCTACAGGCGGCGGCCGAGAGCGACCCCGCACTGCGCGCGCACCTCGAGGCCGTGCGCGCCGACGTCACCGCGGTCGGCGCCGGCCTCGATCGCGCCGTGCCGGCGCCGCCGGAAGACTACACCGACCTGAACGACCCGCGTTGGCGGAGGCTGCGCGAGCTCGTCGCGGCGTCGCCGACGGCTGCGCCCCGCCGGCGCCCCCTCTGGGTCCGCCTCCTCGCCCCCGCGGTCGCGATCGGTCTCGTCCTTCTCGTCGGCATCGTCGGGGTGCAGTACTTCGGCCAAAGCGGCGGCACCGCCGAGCTCTCGAGGTCGGCCGGCGACGAGAAGGCCGCCCAGGGCGTCGGCGAGGAGAACGGCGCCGTCCAGAGCGGCGCGACGGGCGACGGCGGCGAGGGCGCAGAGGGCGCCGTCGTTTTGGGGCTCCCCCCTGGCGCGCCCGACGCGTCCGCCTACGCGACGGTGCTCGTCGCCCGCGCCCGCACGCCCGCCGACGACCGACAGCGCTTCGACGTCGTCCGCGTGCTGCGCGGCCACGCGCAGGAGTACGCCGAGGGCGCGATCGTGACCCTCGACGTCGTCGACGGGGTGGTGCCCGCGAAGCGGCTCGTCGTGCTCTACCTCACTCCGCTGCCGACGCCCGCGCCGACCGCCCCGGCGATCGGCGCCGCCACCCCGACACCAGGCGAGCGCCCCCCCGGACGGGCGGTCGTGGCGTACGGGTACCGCGGCGGGGAGGCCCTCGTGCTGCAGCTGCCGGCCGACGCAGACCCGGAGGCGCCCGCACTGCCGTAGCGCCACGCCACCCGGTCCTCGCGCGCGCCACCGTCGTCCGCGGGTAGACTCCGGGAAGCGCCGCCTCGGTGACAGACGCGGCGCGCGGCCGGCGGTCGTGGCGCCGCGGCCGCCACGACCGCACGACACGGGAGGGCGCCGTGCCAGGCTTGCTCGCCGGTAAGAACATCCTCGTGACCGGCGCCGCCAATCCGCGGTCGATCGCCTGGGCCGTCGCCCAGGCGATCGCCCGCGAGGGCGGCGCCGTCGCGCTCACCTACCAGGCCGAACGGCTCAAGGGCCGCGTCGAGCGGCTCGCCGCCGAGCTGGGCGGCGCGCCGATGATCGAGTGCGACGTGTCGAGCGACGCCGCCGTCCGCGCGGCCGTCGACGACCTCGCCGCCCGCGTCTCCGTCCTCCACGGCGTCGTCCACAGCATCGCCTGGGCCCCGGCGGAGGACCTGCAGGGCAAGTTCGTCGAGACCTCGCGCGACGGGTTCGCCGCCGCCAACGACATCAGCTCGTACTCGCTCATCGCACTGGCGCGAGAGGCGCAGCGCCTCATGACCGCTGGCGGCGCCATCGTGACCATGACCTACGCCGGCTCGTGGCGCGTGATCCCGAACTACAACGTCATGGGCCCGGCAAAGGCGAGTCTGGAGAGCTCGGTGCGCTACCTGGCGGCCGACCTCGGGCCGGCCGGCATCCGCGTGAACGCGGTGTCCGCCGGCCCCATCGCCACCGTGGCGGCGCGCACGATCAAGGACTTCGGCGGCATGCTCGACCTCCTCGAGAGCCACACGCCGCTGCGCCGCAACGTGAAGGCCGCCGAGGTCGCTGACGCCACCGTCTTTCTGCTCAGCGACCTGTCGCGCGCGATCACCGGCGAGATCGTGCACGTCGACGCCGGCGCGCACGCGGTGACGTGAGGACGTCCGCTCGCCGCCAGTCGCGTGGCAGCATGGCGCACTGCGAGGCGCCGGCATGATCGGCTACTGCGCGCGCGACCTCACGTCGGGTCGCGAGCTCGCTGCCAACGCCGAGACGGTCATGCCGTCCTGGAGCACGATCAAGCTGCTGCTCGCGGCGGCCTTCTGGCGCGCCGTCGCCGCGGGCGCGCTGCGTGAGACCGAGCCCTACGCCTTCCAGCCCTGGCAAGCGGTCGGCGGGTCCGGCGTCCTGCACGGGTTCCGGCACGCTGCCAAGATCACGCTCGCCGACCTCACGCACCTTTCCCTCGCGGTCAGCGACAACGACG
>CAZTMO010000308.1:0-2461 GCA_964615105.1 uncultured Thermoleophilia bacterium | reverse complement strand
AGCATGCCGGGGTGCTGGCGGCCGTCGCGGCGCCGACTGCTTGCGGCACGTCGACCGAGCAGCGCGCCGGTGACGGCTGGGCCGGCGTGTGCGTCGGCGCCTTCGTCGGCGCCCACGACGGCTGGTCCGACCCCGCGGCCGAGCTTCCCGACGGGACGTACGCCCTGGCGCGCTGGGACGCCGACGTCGTCGAGCTCGCCAGCGACATCTGCGGTTCGCGCATCCTCTGGTACGTGCTCACCGACGACGTGTTCCTCGCATCCACCTCGCAGCGCGTCCTGGTGATGCTGCTCGGCGACCACCAGCCGGAGCCTGCGGCCGTCGCCTGGATGTTGACGTCCGCGTCGCTCGGCGCCGAGGTGTCGTGGGACGCGCGTGTGCGGCGGGTGCCGCCCGACGCGCGGGTCACGCTCGACCGCGGCGCATGGCGGCTCGCCGTCCGGCAGCAACCGGCGACGTTCGCGCCCTCGGGCGAGGGCGAGGCGGTCCAGCTCCAAGCGCTGCGCGGAGCTCTCGCCGAGGCGTGCGCGGCGCTCGACATCGACTTCGAGCGTTGGGTACTGCCGCTCTCGGGGGGGTGCGACAGCCGCGTCCTTCTCGCCAATCTCGTCGCCGCCGGCAGGCGCCCGCGCTGTGTGACCTGGACCTTGCGCGACAGCCTGCGTAATCCCCTCTCTGACGTCTCGATCGCCCGGCTTGTGGCGCGTCGCTTCGGGGTGGAGCACGAGGTCATCGTGCTGGACCCCCTTGAGGCCGACCTGGACACCGCCGTCGACCGCTTCGTGTCCTCCTCGGAAGGGTTGACTGACGAGTTCCCGGGCTACGTCGACGGGCTCCACGCCTGGCGCGCGCTCCGCGCCGCGGACGTCGACGGCATCGTGCGCGGCGACGAAGGGTTCGGCGACCGCCGCGCCCCCGAGGCGGAGGCCGTGGCCATACCGTCCAACGCGGGCCCCCGGGCGGAGGACTACCCGCGCGAGCATCTCGTTCGACGCCTCGGCCTGGCGTCGCAGACGCAGCCGGCGGCGTACTCGCGACTGCCGGGCGAGGACCTGCGCCAGTATTCCGTCAGGCTCGCCCAGGTCGCCTGGGTCCCCACCTTCCAGGCCGTCCTCCACGGGCCAAAGACGCGCTTCGTCGAGATCGCCAACCCTCTGCTGTCGCGGCGCGTCGTGCGCGCGGTCCGTGCGCTCACGCCGCGGATGTTGGGGCGCCAGCGCGCCTATCTCGCGCTGGTCGCCGAAGTCAGCAGGGCGATCCCGACGTCGCGGTTCTCCTCGACACAGTCGCTCGACGAGACCCTCGCCCGCCCGGAGACGGTCGAACTGCTCGTGCGCGAGCTCGCGGCGCCCGAGATGGAACGCGTGCTGCCCGGGGACGGCGCGCGGCTTGTGCTCACGGCGCTGGCTCAGGAGGCGGCTGCGGGTCCCGGACTGAGGACTCGCGTCAGGTCGACCGTGGTGACCGTCAGTGAGTGGTTGCCGATCCGTCTGGCCGCCGCCCTGCGGCCGAGCTGGGATGACGTCACGCTCGGAGCGTCGACTCTGGCGTTTCGTGCAGTCGTGGCGCGGCGCATGCTCGCGCTTCTTGAGCGGGACGCGCGCGCCCTGCGGCGAGCCTCCAGAGGGTGACGAAGAACAGCGTCAGCAGCAGCAGGTTGCGCACCGAGACGAGGACGAGCACCGCGGGGTTCAGGTCCACGAGTTCCCAGTACAGCGATGGGAACTCGGCGTGGGTGAGCCCGAGCGCGAGCGCGCCCAGCAGGCCCACCAGGGGCTCACGCACGGCGACCAGGGCGAGGGCGGGGAGCACCCAGATGAAGTACTGGGGCGAGAGCACCTTACCGAAGGCCATCAGTGCCAGCAACAGGGCGAGGACGGCGAGCGGGAGCGGCTCGGGGGTCGCGCGCAGGTGCGCGCGACGGACGAGCAGCACGACGTAGACCACGACCAGGGCGCCGAAGGTGAGGACGCCCGAGAGGTCGGCGGCGAGACCGGCGCCCGCCGCGACGAGCTGGTGCGAGCCGTGGCTGTGCCCGGCCTCTACGCTCCAGTGGCCGAGCGCGCTCCCGAGCAGCATCGGCGTGCCGAGCACGCTCTCGATCTGCAGCGGTCGCTCGAGGTGGTAGCGAAAGACGTGCCACACACCCTGCGGCGCGATCGCCAGATACGGCATGAAGCCGGCGACGGCCGCTCCTGCGAAGCCGACCAGCGGCCACAACCAGCGCCGTGGACTGCCCGCCAGCAGCAGCACCAGCGGCAGCAGCGCGGCCGGCGTGATCTTGAGCGCGAACCCGACCCCGAGGACGATCGCCGCCGCGGTGTGCCAGCGGCGCACGAGACAGAGGAGGAACGCCGCGACGACGAGGGTGACGGCCACGTCGTAGCGGTTGACGATGATCGCGCCGGTGAAGGCGACCCCGAGCGCGTACAGGCCGCCGGCGACGTAGGCCCGCGGCCCC
>CAZTMO010000307.1:0-2480 GCA_964615105.1 uncultured Thermoleophilia bacterium | reverse complement strand
TCGTCGACGTGACGACGCTCATCGGCGACCTCGTCACGAGGGGCGCACGGTGAGGCGCGCGGCGCCCGCCGTCCGTGGCTTTGCGGGAGCGCGGCCGTGAGCCACCACACGATCTCCGTCGTCGACCTGGGGTTCTCGTACCCTGACGGGACGCGGGCGCTCGACGGCGTCTCGTTCGAGGTCGGCCATGGCGAAGCGATCGCCGTGGTCGGCGCCAACGGCGCCGGCAAGTCGACGTTGCTGATGCATCTCAACGGGCTGCTGACGCCGTCGCGGGGCTTCGTGGACATCGGCGGCACGCCGGTGACGAAGGGGACGCTGGAGGCGATCCGGCGCACGGTCGGCATGGTCTTCCAGGACCCCGACGACCAGCTCTTCATGCCGACCGTCGCCGAGGACGTCGGCTTCGGCCCCTTGAACCTCGGCCTGCCGCCGGAGGGCGTGGCGCGCCGCGTCGACGAGGCGCTGGCGCGCGTCGCCGCGGCGCGCCTCAAGGACCGTCCGCCCTACCACCTCTCGGGGGGCGAGAAGCGCGCCGTCGCCATCGCGACGGTCCTCGCCATGCAGCCGGCGGTCCTCGTCATGGACGAGCCGACGAGCGGTCTCGACCCGCGCGCGCGCCGGCGCGTGATCGGCCTGCTGCGCTCGTTCGGGCACACGCGCATCATCGCCACGCACGACCTCGACCTGGCGGCCGAGCTCTGCGAGCGCACGCTGGTCATGCACGGCGGCAGGCTCGTCGCGGACCGGCCGACGCGCGCGGTCTTCACCGACGACGCGCTGCTCGCGGCGAGCGGGCTCGAGCGGCCGCTCGGCATGCAGGCCTGCCCGGTCTGCGGGGCCGGCGCTGCTTGACGTCACGGCTCCATGGCAGCGCCGGCGATGGTAGGCTCCGCTCCCGACACTTCGCGGCGGCGTGAACCTGAGTCACGGCCGCGCGCCCGGGATCGTTCGCCCCTCGCGGCGTCTGTCCGACTGCGCGCTACGGTGCGATGAGATCGCAGACCAGCTCGGCGAACACCTTGCCGTGGCGGTCGACGTCCTCCTCTGAGGTCGCGGGGCAGATCAGCTGCATGTTGTGGAACGGCGTGATGAGGATGCCGCGGTTGAGACAGCCGAGGTGGAAGTACCTCTCGAGCTCGGGATCGATCGCCGCGCGCGCCTCGCCGCCGCTGCGCGGCACTTCAGGGCAGAACCAGTACTCGCAGCGCGCCCCGAGCCGGGTCACACACCAGGGCAGGTCGTGCGTGTCGATGACGGCCTGGACCTTGTCGGCGAGCCGGTCGGCCAGGCCGATCATCCGCCCGAACGCCTCGTCGGTGAGGACCTCGGTCAGCGTCGCGCGCGCCGCGGCGCTGGCCAGGGCGTAGCCCGCGAGGGTCCCGCCGATACCGCCGGACCCGCTGAAGTCGGCGTCCTGGGCGCTCAGGATGCGCTCGCCGAGCGCCTCCGACACCCCGTAGGCGCCGACCGGGATACCCGCCGCCAACGTCTTGCCCAACGTCACGACGTCTGGACGGAGGTCCCACGCGCGAGTGCAGCCACCCGGGCCGACGCTCCACGTGTGCGTCTCGTCGTTGATGAGCAGCGTCCCCGTCTCGTCGCACAGCCGCCGGACGTCTTCGAGATAGCCCGGGAGGGGCGGCACGATACCGACGTTGGTCATCGCCGGCTCCATGAGCACGCAGGCGACGTCGCGCGGCGCCAGCGCCCGCTCCAGGGCAGCGACGTCGTTGAACTCGACGACCTTGGACGTCTTGACGGGGTCGACCGCCGGCCCGATGTTGCCCGGCTTCGAGTGTGGGTGTCCCTCTTCGTCGACCACGATCACGACCTCGTCGACGCTGCCGTGGTAGCACCACGAGTACACGAGCACGTAGGGGCGACGGGTCACGTGGCGGCAGAGGCGCAAGACACAGCGGTTGGCGTCGCTGGCCGAGACCGTGAACTGCCAGATGAAAGGACCGAAGCGTCGCGACAGCTCTTCGCCGACGACGACCGCATCCTCGCTCGGCAGCATGGTCGTGAAGCCGCCCCTCGTCTCCCCATACTCCCTTATGGCGCGAAGGACGGGCTCGGGGGCGTGCCCGGTCATCGCGCCGGTGTCGCCGAGGCAGAGGTCGACGTAGGTCTTGCCGTCGACGTCGGTGACGTGACTGTCCCTCGCCTCTGCGACGAAGACGGGATGGTCGCCCGGCCAGGACATCATCATGTTCATGGGGACGCCGCCGAGCAACGACCGCTCTGCCCGGGCGTGCAACTCACGCGAGCGAGGATGCTCGCGAGAGAATCTCTCGCGTTCGCGCGTGAGCAGGGCGGCGAGACGGTCACGGTCGATGGATGGGGCGACATCGGCAAGCGGCATGCTGTTTTCTCCTCCGTGGTCCGCGGTGCTTCTCTTCGCTTTCTAAGTTACCTCACTTGTCGCACCAGCGCCTTGGCCTTGTCGACGGCGGCGGCGGCGTTGGCGCCGTAGCCGT
>CAZTMO010000306.1:0-2481 GCA_964615105.1 uncultured Thermoleophilia bacterium | reverse complement strand
CGGCCTGGTGCCCCGTGACCGTCGTCATCGCAGGCGACGCTGTTGCGGCCCCCGACCCGGGCGCCGGCGGCACGCCGCCGGCGCCCGTCCCCGGCGGCCCCACGGTCGCCCTGCGTGGCGCCCTGGTCGTCACCGGCAGCCTGCAGGTAACGGCAGACACGAGCGTCGCCGGCCACGTCGCCTGCTGCCGTCTCGCGGTGCTCGCCCCGCTCTCTCTCAGCCTCGACGCAGCGTGGCGCGATCACCCTCCGGTCGGCTTTCTCGAACCGGTCCTTCTCGCTCGCGATCAACCCTGATATGCAGGGAATCCGACGAACTGTTTCGAACTCTGGTGTACGTCGTCAGGGGTGTGTGTAAGAATACGGCCGCGTCGCGGGGCAGGGGCGCGGACTTCCGCTGGCGAAGACAAGCTCTAAAGCCGACCCTTGAACCTGCCGACAACGCCGTAGAGGGCGACCGGGGACGCTAGGAGTGCGCCTATGGCTAAGAACGGTGTCAGCGTCGGGATCGATCTTGAACAGGCCTCCATCGCGGGGGCCCAGATCCGCGGCGCGAAAACGGGGCAGACGCTGACGGCAGCCGCCGTCCGGGCGTTGCCCGAAGGTCTTGTGTTCGAGGGCGAGGTCATCGACGTCGACGGCCTGGCCGCTCAGCTCAAGAGCTTCTGGAGGGAGGCCGGGTTCTCCGGCCGCCGCCTCCGTCTGGGGGTGGCGAACCAAAAGATCGTCGTCCGTACCATGGAGTTCCCGCTCATCGACGAGAAGGAGCTCGAAGCGGCGATCCAGTTCCAGGCGCAGGAGGCGATCCCGATCCCGCTCGAGGACGCGATCCTCGACTACCAGGTCCTTGCCACCGTCCCCGGTGAGGAGGGCGCCGCCAAGCAGAGGGTCCTCATCGTCGCCGCCCAGCGTGACATGATCTCCCGGTTCGTCGAGGTCGCCAAGAAGGCCAGCCTCGGGGTCGACACCATCGACCTGCAGGCCTTCGCGCTCACGCGCGCGGTGTCGCCCTCCGTGCCGTTCATCGACCAGGGTGGCGGCACTGGCGCGACCGAGACGACGGCGCTCGTGCACATCGGCTCGGGCATCACCAACCTCGTGGTCGCCGCCGGCGGAATGCCGCAGTTCACCCGCGTCATCAACCTCGGCTGCGAGTCGCTCGTCCAGGCCCTCATCACCAATCGCGGCATCGGCCACGACGAGGCCGACGCCCTGCGGCTCAAGGTCGGCGTCTCGGGCGGCTCAGACGAGAGCATCGCCGACCTCGAGGCCGACACGATCGCCGAGATCCATCAGGCGCTCGACGCGGCCAGCGAGTCGTTCGCCGACGAGATCCGACGCTCGATCGACTACTACCATTCGCAAGAGCCCGACGGACAGATCTCGAGCCTGCTGATCACCGGCGAGGGCGCGCTGACGCGCAACATGTCGGAGTACCTGACAGAGGCCCTGCACATGCCCGTGTCTCTCGGCAACGCCGCGCAACGCGTCGCCGAGAACAAGACGAAGCTCTCGCAGGCCGAACTCGACTTGATGGCGCCGCGCCTGGCGATCGCCATCGGTCTTGCCCTCGAGGACGAGGAGTAGGCGATGGCGATGAAACGCATCAACCTGCTGCCGCCCGAAGAACGCGCCAAGGCGCGTCGCGAGCGCGGCCTCACGTACGCCATCCTCGCCCTCGTGGTGTTGATCGCCGCCCTCGGCCTCGTCTACTTCTGGCAGCAGAGCCAGGTCGGCAGTAAAGAGGATGAGCGTAACCGCCTCGGGGGCGATATCGCCGCGGTCCAGCAGCAGTGCGACGCCCTGCAGCAGTATGCGGTCCTGCAGACCAAGCGCACCGAGATGACGGCCACCGCAAAGGCGCTCGACGGGGCCCGGGTCCCGTGGTCGACGGTATTCGAGGAGATCAGCCTGGTCATCCCCGAGAACGTCCGCCTGCAGTCGCTGACCTGTGTCGTGCCGGCCGAGATGCTTGCCGGCGGTACGCCGGCGGAGGCGACCGCCGAGCTGGCCGCCGACATCACGTTCACGGGTCAGACCTACGAGCATAAGGACGTGGCCGAGTTCATGACGCGGCTGGGACTGCTGCCGCAGCTCACGAACATCCAGCTCGCGAGTTCCACGACGTCGGCGTCGACCGACACCAGCGGGACGGCGACCCAGGAGCTCACGACGTTCACGGTGACGGCCTCGCTGCGGCGCTACGTCACGGCGCCACCCACGACGACCGCGGGAGGTGAGTGATGAGCGCGCGCGGTAAGGAGATCTACATCATCGCCGGCGTCGTCGCCGTGGTGCTGGTCGTGGCCTGGTACTTCCTGCTCTTCAGCCCGACGCGGCAGAAGCTCAGCGACCTCGACGACCAGATCGCCGCCGACGAGACGGCGCTGGCCAACGCGCAGCAGGAGCTCGCCCTTCTCCAGTCTTACCAGAAGACGGCGCCCCAGGCGCAGGTCGACATCACGCGGCTCAGCCGGATGCT
>CAZTMO010000305.1:0-2486 GCA_964615105.1 uncultured Thermoleophilia bacterium | reverse complement strand
AGACGGAGAGGCCGCCTGTGTGAACAGGCCGACGGCCGGCCCGGTACCACCCGCTCCGGGAGGACCGCAGCCAGAAAGGCCGAGGCTTGACGATCGACGAGTATCGCTTCTGCGTCATCGGCCCGGGACGTCTGGGCTCGACGCTCATCGCCGCCCTCGACCGCGCGGGTCTCACCGTGTCCGCCGTCGGCGTCCATCAGGAGGACGACACCGGCTTCGGCGGCGGGCCCGCGCGCGTGCGCGTGGTCGACGCCGCCCTCGAAGCCGATGCCTGGTGGCTCGCCGTACCCGACGACGACATCTTCGCCGTCGCGGGGCAGCTCGCATCGGCGCTGCCACACGCGCGCCGCGGCGAGCGCACCCCACTCGCGATCCACTCCAGCGGGCTCGGCTCGCTGCACCTGCTCAAGCCGTTGCACGAGGCTGGAGTGCTGATGCTCTGCCTCCACCCGCTTCAGACGTTCGCCGGAGACGGTCGCGCCGACGCGCTCGACGGCGTGCCCTGCGCGGTGACGGCGTGGGACGAAGCGGTCGCGGCGATGGGCGAAGATCTGGCGACGCAACTCGGGATGCAGCCCTTCCGGCTCGCCGACGAGCGCAAGACGCTGTATCACCTGGCGGCGGCCGTCTCGAGCAACCTGCTCGTCGCGCTCGAGTCGGACGCCGCCAGACTGATGGCCGAGGCGACGGGACGCGAGGACGGCATGCGCCTGCTCGCGCCCCTCGTCAGGACGACCGTCGGCAACCTCGAGACGCGCGGCCCGGCCGGTGCCCTCACCGGCCCCGTGGCGCGCGGCGACGTCGCCACCGTGCGCGCCCATCTGCGCCTGCTCGACCGCGAGGCGCCGCGGGTGGCGAGCGCCTATCGGGCGCTGTCGCTCGAGGCGCTGACCCTGGCGGCGCCCCGGCTGGACGACGAGTGTGTGCGCGCCTTCCAGAGCATCCTGAGCGGCGAGGCGAAGCCGTGAGATCCCTCGGCGCGACACGGAGCGATGCGACTTGGCGCGCGGCGTTCGCCTTCCGCTTCGTGGTGACGTCATGATCGTCGCGCGGACCATCGTCGAGGCGCGGGCGGCGCTCGCCGCCCTCCCGCGCCCGCTCGGACTGGTACCGACGATGGGCGCCCTGCATGAGGGCCATCTCGCTCTCGTCACGGCGGCGCGCGAGCGTTGCGCGAGTGTCGCCGCTTCGCTGTTCGTGAACCCGACGCAGTTCGGCGCCGGCGAGGACTTCGCGCGCTACCCGCGCGACGAGGCCCGTGACTTCGAGCTCTTCGAGAAGACCGGCGTCGGCGTCGTGTTCGCGCCGCCGGCCGCCGAGATGTACCCCGAGGGCTTCGCCACCACCGTCCACGTCGGCGGCCCGCTCACCGAGGACTACGAGGCTTGGCAGCGCCCGGGCCACTTCGACGGCGTCGCCACCGTCGTCGTCAAGCTGTTCACGATCGTCGCCCCCGACGTCGCCTTCTTCGGCGAGAAGGACGCGCAGCAGCTCGCGCTGATCCGTCGCGCGGCGCGCGACCTCGACCTGCCGGTCGAGGTCGCCGGCGTCGCGACCGTGCGCGAGCCCGACGGCCTCGCCATGAGCTCGCGCAACGCGTACCTGACGCCCGAGCAGCGCGCCGTCGCGCCCGACCTCTACCGCGCGCTGCTGGCCGGGCGTGCCGCGGCGGGCAAGCTCGGCGGCACGGCAGAGGACGCGATCGTCGCCGCGGCTGCGGTGCTCGCGACGCCCGACCGCCCGGCTGCCGACGGCGAGAGCCACGTCCATGAACCTCATGCCCAAGGACACCACGCGCATGAGCCCCACCTCCATGGACACCACGCCCATGGGCCGAACGGGCGGGCACCGGCCGCCCCGCCGTGCATCCACATCGAGTACCTCGACGTCGTCGACGCCGACAGCTTCGCCCGGGAGCGCCGGCTCACGCCGCGCTCCCTCCTCATCGCCTGCGGCCGCCTCGGCTCGACGCGCCTGCTCGACAACGTCTCCCTCCTCCCCGTCACCCCGGACGCGGCTGCCCGACCCGGCGCCGCCCGTCCGTCCACCACCGCGACTGTCAGCCCCGTCACCACCGCCACCGCACAGGGCGCGTACCCCGCCCCGGACGCGACCCACTGAAAGGAAGGACCTAATGGCCACCGTCATCGTCAACGGCAAGCGCAAGGCGAACGTCCGCGAAGGGCTCGTGCGCGTCGTCACGGGCTCGATCGAGTTCGCGAGCAAAGGCGACGCCGACATCATCAAGATCACCGACGACGTCGCCGAGGCCGTCGCCCAGACCGGCCTCAAAGACGGCACCGTGACCCTCTTTGTCCCCGGTGCCACCGGCGCCCTCACGACCCTCGAGTTCGAGCCCGGCGTCGTCCACGACGTCCAGGAACTCATGGACACGATCACGCCTCCGGGCAAGCACTACCTGCACAACGACTACCTCAAGGACGGCAACGGGCACTCGCACGTGCGCGCCGGCCTCGTCGGCCCGT
>CAZTMO010000304.1:0-2491 GCA_964615105.1 uncultured Thermoleophilia bacterium | reverse complement strand
AACGACGCCACGGTGCGTCACGGCGCCGTCTCGCCGGCCGTCCCGCCCGGCGCCGACGGCAGCGGCGCCTCGCGCTCGTCGCTCAGGGCGCGCAGGCTGACGGGACGTACCGGCGGGCGAAAGGTGCCGGGACGCACGTCGGACGGCCGCTCGCCAAGCTGCTCCGCGAGCACCTGGGCGAGCAGCCGGCGGCAGGTGCGTCCCTGGCACAGACCCATGCCGATGCGCAGCCGGCGGCGCAGGCCGCTCACCGTCGTCACGCCCTCGCCGATCGCCGCCAGGATCTCGGCCCGCGAGATCTCCTCGCAGCGGCACACGAGCAGGTCGTGGGCCCGCGACACGCCGTGGCCGTCCCGCACGTCGCCGCTCGCTCGCACGTGGTCGCCCGTTCGCACGTCGCCGCTCATCGCCTGACCTCGATCGCCCGTACGACCATGGCCAGGTCCTCGGGCACGAGCACGTGGACGATCGTCGTGCGGTCGAGGCGCGCGCCGCGGCGCACGCGCCGCACCTCGCCCTCGCCGACAACGGCCCCGCCGCGATCGCGCAACAGCACGGTCTCGCCCTTCTCCGGCAGCGGCAGGAACTCGTGCGGCAGCCAGAGCTCGGCGCGGCCGTCGTCGCGCGTCAGGTCGACGAGGAAGATCGCGAGACCCGGGCACGCCGGCTGACAGTTGCCGCAGCCGTCGCAGCGACCGGGGTCGAGGACGGGCAGCGACGTGATGTCGTCGCCGACGACGATCGCTCCGGTCGGGCACGCTGTCTGGCACGGGTCGCAGGGGATCGCGTGCCCGCACTCGACGACGGCGAGCCGGCGGCCGCGCAGGTCGTCGAGCCCCGGGCACCCGGGCAGCGCGAGGACCTCATCGAGCGTGAAGTAGCCGCGCCTCTCGCAACCCTGAAGCTCGCCTTCGCGCGCCGGGCCGGCCGTCGCCATCACACACCCCCGCCGCCGAGGACCTGCGTCTGAGCCACAGCGACTCCGTCGGCGAGAGCGCGCTTGCCGCGCCGCACATGGGCGCCGTACGGGCCGCCGCGGAGTCCGTCGAGGGCGGCGGCGTGCGGCTCCGCCGCGGCCGCCGCCGCCTGTTCGCCGGCCTTGCCCGCGGCCGCCGCCGCCCACACGCCGGCGATGCGGCCCTCCTCCATGGCGCTCGAGGCCTCTTCCACGCCGGACACGTCCCCGGCCACGAACACGCCCGGCACGGTGGTGGCCATGCGCCCGTCGTGCGCCGGAACGTGGCCGCCCAGCTCCGGCACGTACACCATGCCGCAGCCGGCGAGCCAGGCGAGCTCGGTCATCGGGGTGAGGCCCACGGCCAGCGCGACCGTGTCGACGGCGAACGTGCGCTCGCTCCCCGGCAGCCCGCGAAAGCGCTCGTCGACCGCCCACACGGTGGCCTCCTCGGCGAACCCGTCGCCGCGCACCTCTTTGACGGTGTGGCCCGTCAGGACGGGCACCCCTGCGCGAGCGATCTTCGCCGCGTGCACGGGGTAGCCGCCGACCCGTGGCAGCACGTCCACGACCCCGACGACCTCGGCTCCGGCCTGCAGAAGCTGGTAGGCGACGATCAGACCGACGTTGCCCGAGCCGACCATGAGCACGCGCTCGCCAGGGAGCACGCGATGCACGTTGATCATCGTCTGCACGCAGCCGGCGCCCATGACCCCCGGCAACGTCCAGCCGGGAAAGGCGAGGCCGTTTTCGGTCGCCCCGGAGGCGAGCACGATCGCCTTCGCGCGCAGGCGCCACGAGTAGTCGGGCGCCGCGACGGCCAAGGTCCGGTCCCCGTACAGGCCCCAGACCGGGGCGCCGAGACAGACGTGCACGCCGAGACCGGCGACCTCGTCGAGCAGCTCGGCGCCGATGTCGATGCCGCGCCGCCCGGCACGGTGGGCGCGCGAGCCGAAGAACTTGTGGATCTGCTTGAAGAGCTGGCCGCCGGCGGCGGCGTTCTCGTCGAGCAGCGCCACCTCGCAGCCGAGGCTCGCCGCCTCGGCGGCCGCCGACAGGCCGGCCGGCCCGGCGCCGACGACGGCGACGTCCACCTGCCTCATCGCCCGGTCACGGCGTCGGCGGCCGGCCCTGTACCACGCGCCGCCCACTCTCCCGGCTCGACGCCGCTCGGCTTGCTCCCCGTCGAGTCGCCGCGCTCACGCTCCCAGACGCCGCGCCCGTCCTGCACGTCGACGTGCATCCCCTCGCGCACCGCGGTCACGCAGGTGCGCACGTTGGGCTGACCGTCGACGACCATGACGCAATCGGTGCAGCGCCCGATACCACAGAAGAGCTGCCGCGGCTCGCCCAGTTTGCTCGTGCGTCGAAAGACGCGCACGCCGGCGGCGGCGAGCGCCGCGGCCACCGGCTCGCCGACGACGGCTTCGAGCGGTGCACCGGCGAAGAAGATCGTGACCCGGCCGCGCGCGGCCGCGGGTCCGAGGACGGGGTGGTCGTCGATGCGCCGGTTCATCGCCGGAACGACTCTGGGCG
>CAZTMO010000303.1:0-2491 GCA_964615105.1 uncultured Thermoleophilia bacterium | reverse complement strand
GAGGAAGGCGGCCTTCGAGGTGTGCCGGTCCTTGACGCCCCCGACGTAGACGTTGCCGGCGCCGTCGCGGGCGATGTGCTGGCTTTCCGCGTCTTTGCTCGCCGGCATGTACGTCGTGCTCCAGACCACTTTCTTGAGCTTCGCGTCCAGCTTCATCGTCACGACTTTCTCGTATTTGTCCTCGAGCCACTGCTCGCCGGTGACGAACACGCTGCCCTTGCCGTCGATCACGGCCGCGTAGAACCATTCCTCGCTCTTGTTGCCGACGCCCCACTCCTTCGAGGCTTTCATCTGCAGGCCCCGGTCGAACTTCACGATCAGGGCGTTCCTGGAGCCGTCCACGCCCTCTTTCCAGGCCGAGCCGGTCGCCACCACGCTGGACCCGCGGACCGTCAGCGCCTCATAGGAGGACGCATCCCCGTGACGGGGCTCGTAGACATCACCTTTCAACTTGGTCCCTTTGGCGCCCGCCACCTTGAAGAGGGCGGCCCCCTCGAGCCCCGAATACTCGTACGAGCCCGCCACGTAGATGTCGCCCTTGCCGTCGAGGGCGAGGTCGGCCACCCGGGCGGGGCCGGCGTCGGGGTTGCTGGGTTCCAGGTCCCAGCGCCACGGCGTGGCCCAGGCCGGCCTGCCGTTCTTCTGCTTGCACTTGAGCACGACGATGCCCGTCAGCCCCGTGCGGTCGCTCTCGCCGAGCACGACGACGCCGCCCTTCGCGTCGACGGCGAGCTTCACGGCCTCGTCGGCGCCGTTGGAGCCGCTGTCGTACAGCGGCGTCGCCCAACGCAGGGCGCCGGCGGCGCTGTACTTGAGGACGACGATGTCCTTGCTGGTGCCGTACTCGACCGTGGCGGCGACGTAGACGTTGCCGGAGCGGTCGAAGGCGACGTCGGCGAAGTGGCCTTCACCGGCCCTCGTGTACCTCTTCAGCCAGACGCGTTTGCCGGCGCTGGTGTACTTGGCCACCATCGGGTAGTGGCGGCCGCCCTGGAACTGTCCGCCGGCGAGCGCCGTGACGCCCTTCGGCCCGGCCGCGACCGCCCAGGCGCCGGCCTGTGTCGTGCTGCTGCCGATGCGCTTCGCGTAGAGCAGCTTGCCCGACTTCGCTGCCTCGGCGCCCGCGGCGAGCAGCAGCGTCAGGAGCAGGGCGGCGCTCGTGACGAGCACGAGGCGCGCGCCGTAGCTCCGTCGGCTGCGCGCGCCGGGCGAGGATGTCGTGG
Organism: uncultured Thermoleophilia bacterium; assembly: GCA_964615105.1. GTDB lineage: Bacteria > Actinomycetota > Thermoleophilia > UBA2241 > UBA2241 > UBA2241. The sequence goes on along the minus strand of CAZTMO010000303.1, from coordinate 1,268 downwards.
TCGGCCTCCCCATGGTCCCCCCTTCGCTCGGGAGGAGCGCCCGCCGCCCGGCCCGCTCAGCATCGGGAGCCGGACGCGCGGGTCCGCCCCTCATGCGTGCGGGTCTCCGCACCTCCTGCAGGCGCAGTGTACTGCCGGGCGGCGGGATGCAAGGAGGCCCGCCGACGTTGCGTCGTCAGCGCCGGTACTTGAGCAGCACCGCCTGGTGGACGCCGCCTTTGCCCCAAACATTGCCGCCGATGTAGACGCCGTCCTTCGAACCCAACACGAGGCCGGCCGGATCATAATCACCATCCACGGACCCTCCACTGCCGGGGGTCCACGCCCTCACCCATTTGCGCGCGCCCGTCGCGCTGTATTTGATCGTGAGGAAGGCGGCCTTCGAGGTGTGCCGGTCCTTGACGCCCCCGACGTAGACGTTGCCGGCGCCGTCGCGGGCGATGTGCTGGCTTTCCGCGTCTTTGCTCGCCGGCATGTACGTCGTGCTCCAGACCACTTTCTTGAGCTTCGCGTCCAGCTTCATCGTCACGACTTTCTCGTATTTGTCCTCGAGCCACTGCTCGCCGGTGACGAACACGCTGCCCTTGCCGTCGATCACGGCCGCGTAGAACCATTCCTCGCTCTTGTTGCCGACGCCCCACTCCTTCGAGGCTTTCATCTGCAGGCCCCGGTCGAACTTCACGATCAGGGCGTTCCTGGAGCCGTCCACGCCCTCTTTCCAGGCCGAGCCGGTCGCCACCACGCTGGACCCGCGGACCGTCAGCGCCTCATAGGAGGACGCATCCCCGTGACGGGGCTCGTAGACATCACCTTTCAACTTGGTCCCTTTGGCGCCCGCCACCTTGAAGAGGGCGGCCCCCTCGAGCCCCGAATACTCGTACGAGCCCGCCACGTAGATGTCGCCCTTGCCGTCGAGGGCGAGGTCGGCCACCCGGGCGGGGCCGGCGTCGGGGTTGCTGGGTTCCAGGTCCCAGCGCCACGGCGTGGCCCAGGCCGGCCTGCCGTTCTTCTGCTTGCACTTGAGCACGACGATGCCCGTCAGCCCCGTGCGGTCGCTCTCGCCGAGCACGACGACGCCGCCCTTCGCGTCGACGGCGAGCTTCACGGCCTCGTCGGCGCCGTTGGAGCCGCTGTCGTACAGCGGCGTCGCCCAACGCAGGACGCCGCCGGCGCTGTACTTGAGCACGACGATGTCATCGCTGGTGCCGGACCAGACCGTGGCGGCGACGTAGACGTTGCCGGAGCGGTCGAAGGCGACGTCGTCGGCC
>CAZTMO010000302.1:0-2495 GCA_964615105.1 uncultured Thermoleophilia bacterium | reverse complement strand
GACGTATACACCACAGGTGAGACGTTGAACCACTGCGCACGAGTGCTTGGACAGATCGAAACCCCGCCCCTCGTCTTCACCTTCGCGCGTACCGCCCGGGCATCCCGCGCCCACCCGCCCCGGAACACCTCGGCACCGCCGCGTGCGTTGCCGTCCCATGCATGCTCCACACCGCGAACCTGAAGGAGCGATGTCGATGAAAACGCAGATCAAAGGCCGCAACGTCACCGTCACCGATGCCCTGCAGGACTACGCCGAGGGCAAGATCCTCCGCGTCCACAAGCTCCTGCAGGAGCGCAAGATCGACGAGGTGACGCGCGTAGAGCTCGAGCTCAAGGTCGAGAAGAACCCGAGCATCCCCGAGCCCTGCGTGTCTGAGGCCACGATCTTCACGCGAGGGCCGGTCATCAGGGCGAAGGAACGCTCGACCGACATGTACGCGTCCATCGACCTCGTCACCGACAAGCTGATGCGCCGGGTCAAGAAGTACCACGACAAGGTCCACGGGAGGCATCGCAGGTATCACGAGAAGTTCGCCGGGGCCGTCGCCGAGGCCGAGGAGGTCACGGCGGCGGCGGCTGCGGCTGCCGCGCCGCCCGAGGGCGAACCCGAGGCCGAGGGCTCTCCGGCCGGCGACGACGGCCACGGCCGCATCGTCAAGACGAAGCAGTTCGCCCTCAAGCCCATGTCGGTCGTCGAGGCGACGCTGCAGCTCGAGCTTGTGGGCCACGACTTCTTCGTCTTCACCAACGCCGAGACGAACCGCACCAACGTGGTCTACCGGCGCGACGACGGGCACTTCGGGCTGATCGAGCCGGCGGAGGGGTGAAGCGGAAGAAGTGAGCAGCGGGAGGCCGGGCGTCGCCGCGGCGACGCCCGGCCTCCCGTGTGCGACAATGACCACGGGTCGCGCGGCGCCGCGGCAGGCGGCGCGCCCCTGAGGTCAAGCGAGTGAGCGCGCCGCCCCGGGCGGCGCCTTGAGGAGAACCGTCACGCCATGAGTATCGTCGACAAGCTGCTGCACGCCGGAGAAGGTAAGCGCGCGAAGCGGCTCGCACAACAGGTCGGCGCCGTCAGCGAGCTCGAGCCCACGATGGTCGCGCTGAGCGACGAGCAGTTGCGCGCCAAGACCGCCGAGCTTAGGCAGCGCCACGCCAACGGCGAGCTCCTCGACGACCTTCTGTTCGAGGCGTTCGCCGCCGCCCGCGAGGCGGCGAAGCGCGCCCTCGGGATGCGCCCGTTCGACGTCCAGGTCATGGGCGGCATCGCGCTGCACGAGGGCGACATCGCCGAGATGAAGACCGGCGAGGGCAAGACCCTCGTGGCGACGATGCCGATGTACCTGAACGCGCTCGCCGGGCGCGGCGCCCACCTCGTCACCGTCAACGACTACCTCGCCAAGCGCGACGCCGAGTGGATGGGCCAGGTCTACCGCTTCCTCGGCCTCGAGGTCGGCTGCATCCAGGCGATGATGGAGCCCGCCGACCGCCGCGTCCAGTACAACGCCGACGTCACGTACGGGACGAACTCGGAGTTCGGCTTCGACTACCTCCGCGACAACATGACCATGCGCCGCGAGCACATGGTCCAGCGCGGCCACTACTACTGCATCGTCGACGAGGTCGACTCGATCCTCGTCGACGAGGCGCGGACCCCGTTGATCATCAGCGGCGCCCCCGAGACGGCGGCCGACACCTACCGCCAGTTCGCCCGCGTCGTCCCCCGCCTTCGCGAGAGCGACGACTACGAGGTCGACGAGAAGCAGCGCACGGTGGCGATCACCGAGGAGGGCGTCGCCAAGGTCGAGCGCGCCCTCGACATCGACAACCTCTACAAAGACTCGAACGGCGCCCTCGTCAACCACCTCATCCAGGCCCTGCGCGCCCAGGCGCTGTACAAGCGCGACGTCGACTACGTCATCCAGGACGGCGAGGTCAAGATCGTCGACGAGTTCACCGGGCGCATCATGGAGGGCCGCCGCTGGTCCGAGGGTCTGCATCAGGCGATCGAGGCCAAGGAGAGGGTGCCGATCCGCGAAGAGAACCAGACCCTCGCGACGATCACCCTGCAGAACTACTTTCGCATGTACGAGGTCCTCGCCGGCATGACGGGCACGGCCAAGACCGAGGAGGACGAGTTCCGCCAGATCTACGGCCTCGACGTCGTCCAGATCCCCACCAACGCGCCGATGATCCGCAAGGACGAGAACGACTTCATCTTCACGACGGCCAAAGAGAAGTTCGAAGCCGCCGTCGCCGACATCGTCGAGCGCTACGAGAAAGGGCAGCCGGTGCTGGTCGGCACCGTGTCGGTCGAGATCAGCGAGATGCTCTCGCGCCTGCTCGAGCGGCACGGCGTCCCGCACAACGTCCTCAACGCCAAGCAGCACGAGAGAGAGGCCGGCATCATCGAGGGCGCGGGTCAGCCCGGGGCGGTGACCATCGCCACGAACATGGCCGGCCGCGGCGTCGACATCAAGCTCGGCGAGGGCGTCG
>CAZTMO010000301.1:0-2498 GCA_964615105.1 uncultured Thermoleophilia bacterium | reverse complement strand
CGGCGATGAACTGCACGTAGTCGCGCGCCGCCTCGGGCAGGTCCTGCCACGTCTCACAGTCGCGGATGTCCTCGTCCCAGCCCGGGAGCTCCTGGTAGACCGGCTTGGCGTGGTGGAAGTCCGTCTGCAGAAGCGGGAACTCCTCGTGCATCTTGCCGCCGGCCCGGTACTTGGTACAGACCTTGAGCGTGCCGAGGCCGCTGAGCACGTCGAGCTTGGTGAGCGCGAGATGAGTGACGCCGCTGAGGCGGACGGCGTACTTGAGGGCGACCAGGTCGAGCCATCCGCAGCGTCGCTGGCGGCCGGTGGTGGTACCGAACTCGTGTCCCACCTCGCACATCGCGACGCCGGTCTCGTCGAGGAGCTCGGTCGGAAACGGCCCCTCGCCCACGCGCGTCGTGTACACCTTGGCGACGCCGACGACGTGATCGATGCGCGTGGGGCCGACGCCGGAGCCGGCGCAGGCCGCGCCGGCGATCGGGTTCGAGCTCGTCACGAACGGATAGGTACCGAAGTCGACGTCGAGCAGCGTGCCTTGGGCGCCCTCGAACAAGACGTGCTTGTCTTGGTCGAGGGCCTGGGCGACGAGCAAGCTGGCGTCGCAGATGTGGGGCTCGAGACGCTCGCGGTAACCGACCAGCTCGTCGGTCACCTGGTCGGGGTCGAGCGTCCCGATGTCGTAGCGCTGCAGAAGCCAGTTCTTCTCTTCGAGCGAGCTGCGGATCTTGCGCCGCAAGATACGCTCGTCGAGCAGGTCCTGTACACGAATGCCGAGACGCGCGTACTTGTCGATGTAACAGGGGCCGATGCCGCGTCCGGTGGTACCGATCTTGAACTTGCCGAGCTTTCGCTCGGCCGCCCCGTCGAGCAACAGGTGGTACGGCATGATGAGGTGGGCGTTGCCCGAGACGCGCAGGTTGTCGACGGCGACGCCGCGGCTGCGCAGGGCGTCGATCTCGCCGAAGAGGATGTGCGGGTCGACGACGACGCCGTTGCCGATGACGCAGGTCTTGGAGGCGTACAGGATCCCGGACGGGATGAGATGCAGCTTGAAGACCTCGCCCTCGCGCACGATGGTGTGGCCGGCGTTGTTGCCGCCCTGAAAGCGGACGACGACGTCGGCCTTCTCGGCCAACAGGTCGGTGATCTTGCCCTTGCCCTCGTCGCCCCACTGGGCGCCGATCACGACGGTTGCTGGCACTCAGATCCCTCCGTTCTGGTTCACGAGTCCCGCCGGCGGGCGCAGCACGGACAGGGCGCGCGAAGCCCGCTGGCGCTCGGGGGACTGGCGTAGAGAAGGACGCTCCCTCTTCAAGATGATAGGTGGCCGCGCTCGCGGTGGCAATCTCGCCTGCCGTGATCGGGGGGTCGACCGTGTCCCTTGTGCAGGCTTGCGCCGCCGCCGGCGGATTCGTTATTCTCGGCTGCGCATAACGCTTCCGGGCGCCCCGCGAGGTCGAGGACGGGTCGACTGGCGTCGTAGTACGGGAGCGCCGGTCGGTGTGCTCGGAGTCAGGGAGGGAGCTGTGAGGAAGGAACCGTCTGGATCGGTCCGCGGCGGCGCGTGGAATGCGGGTCACGTGGCAGGTCAGGGCCGGCGGGCAGGCCGGCGATCGGTAATGCCGATCGCCATGTACGGCTTCGCCGCCCTCCTGCTTCTGCTCGCGCCCCTGTTCGTCGCCGCCTGCGGCGCGGGCGACGACGCGGCCTCGCCCACGGAACTGCGGGTGTTCGCCGCCGCCTCGCTGACCGAGTCGTTCGGCAAGGTCGGGGCGGCGTTCACGGACGCGCATCCGAACGTCAAGGTGACGTTCGTCTTCGGGGCCAGCTCCGACCTGGTGCGGCAGCTCCAGCAGGGCGCCGAGGCCGACGTGCTCGCGACCGCGGACGAGCGGACCATGGAGGAGGCCGCGGACCAGGTGGAGACGCCCGAGGTCTTCGCGACCAATCGCCTGGCCATCGCCGTCGCCCCGGGCAACCCGTTCGGCGTCAAGGGGCTGGCCGATCTGGCCCGCGAGGACCTCAAGGTCGTGCTCGCTGCGCCGGAGGTCCCCGTCGGCAAGTACGCGGCCGAGGCGCTCGACGCGCAGGGGATCACCGTCAGGCCCGTATCGTACGAGGCGACCGTGAAGGCGGTCGCGACCAAGGTCGCGCTGGGTGAAGCCGATGCGGGCATCGTCTACGTGACCGACGTGATGGCGGCCGGAGGCGACGTCCATGGCGTGACGATCCCGGACGCTCAGAACGTCATCGCGACGTACCCGATCGCCGTGGTCGCGGCGAGTACTCACCGTCAAGACGCGCAGGCGTTCGTCGACTTCGTCCTCTCGGGTGAGGGCCGGCAGATCATGCGATCCTACGGTTTTGCGCCTGGTCCGGAGGCGCAATGAGCGACTCTCGCGCCATGGAGCTGAACGCCGGGCCGGCCGCGGGATCGGCCGTTGTACCGGGGCTGCGCAAGGGCGGGCGCGCGATCGCGCGGCCTCGTGCCGGCGCGG
>CAZTMO010000300.1:0-2499 GCA_964615105.1 uncultured Thermoleophilia bacterium | reverse complement strand
CACGACATCCGCGAGCTGGACGCCGAGGGACGCAGGGTGCTCGGCGCGTATCCTTTCGGCGAGTCGATACCGACGGTGGGAAGCGCACTGCTCACGTGGCGCGAGGGCAAGGTCGACGGCGTGGTCACCGTCGCCCCGCGCGGCTGCGCCCCGGCCCTGCTGGCCGAGGCCGAGCTGCGCCGCGCCGGAGGCTTCCCGCTGCTCGTGGTCTACAACGACGGCGACCCGCTCGACGAGGCGCGGCTCGCCGGCTTCGCCTGGCGGTTGCGGAGCCGTCCCGCGCGCCGTCTCGGGGCACGCGCGTAGCGTCCGCGCGTCATCCTCAGGGCGCCGGCGAGGCGGCCGGCCCGGTCGAGACGACGATCGACACGTTCGTCCCCGGCTGGGCGTAGACGCCGGTCTGCGGGTCCTGGGCCATGACCTGCCCGAACGGGACCGTGTCGCTCGACATCGTGCTCGCTACGGCGGCGAAGCCCGACACCTGCAGGGCGGTGACGGCCTCGTCCTGCGTCAGCCCGACGAGGTTCGGCACCGCTTTCGCGCCGGGTCCGGCCGACGACGTCGGGCTGGGTGCCGGGGACGCTCCTCTCGAGACCGAGATCGTCACGGCGGTGCCGTACGGCACGCTGCTGCCCGCCGCCGGTGTCTGCTCGACCACGCTGCCGGGCGGCACGTCCGGGGAGTAGTCCTCGAGCACCGACTCGAGCGCGAGCCCCGCCGCCGCGATGGCCGCCTCGGCGTCTGTCTGGCTGAGCCCCACGAGGTCGGGGACCACGACGTTCCCCGAGCCGGCGACCACGATGTCGACCGCGCTGCCCTTGTCGACGCTCGCGCCGGCGGCCGGGTCCTGTGAGAGGACCGTCCCCTGCGGGGCGGTCGTGTCGCTGGCGTCGGGGGTGAGGGCGCCGAGCTTGAGACCCGCCTGTTCCAGCGCCCGACGGGCCTCGTCGAGCGTCATGCCGGTCACGTCGGGGACCCTGATGCCCTCGCCGCTGAAGGCGCCCGGCAGCCAGATCGCACCCAGGACCAAGGTCACGAGAACGAGGCCGATCACCCACGGCCAGACAGGAGTCTTCGGGCGCTCACCGGAGGCCGGAGCCGGCGCCGGGTCGGCCGGAGCCGTGGCCGCGCGCAGCAGCGCGCGGCGCAACTGCCCGGCGGACCCCTGGCGCTGCTCCGGCTGCTTGTTCATCGCCTTGAGGACCGCATGCTCGAGCGGCGCCGGGAGGTCGGGACGAAGCTTGCCCGGCGGCTCGGGCGCCGTGCCCACGTGTCGCTGCGCGACCGCGAGGGCGTTGGGCCCGTCGAACGGGACGCAGCCGACGGTGATCGCATAGAGGCTGGCGCCGAGGGCGTAGACGTCCGACAAGGGCGTCACCGGGCGGGCGACGACCTCTTCAGGACTCACGAAGTAGGCGTTCACCGGCGGGTCGAAGTCGCTGAGGTCGGCCTGTCCTGCGGCCGGGCCGATGCCGGCGTCGGTCACCTTGAGCGTGCCGTCGCCGGTGCGCACCATCGTGGCGGGGGTGATCCCGCCGTGGACGATATCGGCGGCGTGGAGGGCGGCCAGGGCCGCCGCCGCCTGCGCGCCGAGGTCGGCGACCACGGAGGCGGCCGGCGGGCCGCCCAGCGCGACCAGCGAGGCGAGGTCGGTCCCCTCGATCGCCTCGCTCACGACGTACGACAGCTCGCCCTCGACTCCCCAGTCGAGGACGCGTGCGAGGTTGGGATGGTCAAGCGCCGCGATCGCGCGCATCTGGGCGAAGAAACGCTCTCTGTCGTCGACGGCGAGGAGCTTGACGACGACGGCGTTGCCGTGCGCGTCGACGGCCGCGTAGGCCTCGAGCGCCCTCCCGGCCGGGACGGGACCCGTCACCCGATAAGCGCCGACTGACTCTTTCTCGGCCATGCCGCGTGTCTCCTCGCTTCGATGTCCGCTCTGCGGCTTGACCCGCCTCGCGGTCGCCTAAGCTTACCTGAGGAGGAGAAAGCGTCCGTCCAGGGTCGCTCGAGGCCGCGGCGCGCCCGCTCGTCCGTCCTGTCGCGCGGGTCCTCGAGCGTCGAGCTCTCTCACGCCCGTCGCGTGAAGCGCAGCAGGAGCAGGGCGACGACGACGAAGCCGGCAGAGATCGAGACCGGCAACCAGACGGGCGCCCACCACTCTTTCGGGATGAGAAAGAGCAGGTCGCGCGTCCCGAGGGAGCTCGGCCAGCCGAGAAGGATCCAGAGCCAGACGTAGTAGAAGACGTCCCACACGCCGAAGGCGAACAGCCAGTAGGCGAGCGCCTGCCAGAGCGTGCGCCCGGCGAGCAGTCCGACGGCGACGAGCATGACCATCGTCGCCGCCTCGCGTCCCTGCTCGTAAACGAGGTAGTCTCTGGGGAAGTGGAAGGCGCGTGCGGTGAACACGGCCTCGTACTCCAGGGCGAACAGCCTGCGCAGGTAGAAGACGACCATCGCCTCGACGAGCGCGAAGGCGACCGCCCAGACGGCGACGAC
>CAZTMO010000299.1:0-2502 GCA_964615105.1 uncultured Thermoleophilia bacterium | reverse complement strand
CCCGAGCCCATCGAGGTGGAGTGGCTTGAGACGTCGCGCGCGGAGGCGGTGCGGATCATGGAATCAGCGATCGAGCCGTCGCCGAGCCCGTCTCCGTCGCCAGAGGCGACGGCGGAGATCGGCGGCGGCGACGCGTCCACGCTCAGAGCGGAGCTGTCCGCTGCGGCGAGCCCGTCCCCGTCGCCGCTCGAAGAGCCCGGTCGCGCCGTGCAGTTGATCGTGATGCGCGGGCGCTTCGACAGCGCGCCGCCCGGCGGCCCGCCGCCGACCGACGCGCCCGAACGCTGGATCGTGGTCGCTTACGACGACCTCAGCCATGAGCGCTGGCGGCTGGTCGTGCTCGACGCGCCGCCGGTGTTGCCGGAGGACGCGGCGAGCGTCGAGCTGTAGGTCGACCGACAGGGACGGTGCGCCGCGCAGTCCGGCGCCGCGCCGGGTGGGCCGGCGCGTCGGGTAGTCCGGCGCGTCGCGCTATAATCGCGGGGCGCCTCCCGCGTCGTCGGCAGCGGTCCGGCGCGGCGGTCTGTTACGACGGCTCGGCGCGGCGGTGCGGTGACGCGGCGACCTTGGGCCTCGGCGCCACATCCAGCCTCACGCCACGGACCCACACCACGGTCATGATCGACAAGCTCATCGACGAGATAGAACGGACTTACGGGGAGCTCACCGGGCAGCTCGCCGACCCCGACGTGCTCGGCGACCGGGCGCGCTACACGAGCGTCGCCCGCCGGCACGCCGAGCTCCAGGCCACGTACGACCTCGTCGCGCGCTATCGCGAGGCGGAGCGGACGGCGGCCGAGGCCGAGACGCTGCTCGTTGTCGAGGCCGAGGCAGACGACGAGCTCCGCGAGCTGGCGCAGCAGGAGCTCGTCGACAGCCGCAGGCTGCTCGACGAGCTCGCCGAGGAGATCCGCGCCACGGCGCTCACCGCCGACCCGAACGACGGCAAAGACGTGATCATCGAGATCCGCGCCGGCGCCGGCGGCGACGAAGCCTGCATCTTCGCCGGCGAACTGGCGCGCATGTACACCCGTTACGCGCAGTCCAAGGGCTTCGAGGTCGAGATCCTCTCGGCCAACGAGAACGACGACGGCGGGTACAAGGAGGTCACGCTCGAGGTCCGCGGTCGGGGCGCTTACTCGGCCCTCAAGTACGAGGGCGGCGTGCACCGCGTGCAGCGCGTCCCGGTGACCGAGTCGACGGGCCGTATCCACACCTCCACGGCCACCGTCGCCGTGCTTCCCGAGGCGGAGGAGATCGAGGTCGAGCTGCAGCCGAACGACCTTCGTATCGAGATCTTTCGCGCCCGAGGGCCCGGCGGCCAATCCGTCAACACCACCGATTCCGCCGTGCGCATCACCCACGTACCCACCGGTGTCAGCGTCAGTTGCCAGGACGAGAAGAGCCAGTTACAGAACAAGGACCGTGCGCTGCGCATCCTGCGCGCAAGGCTCTTCGAGATGGAGCAGGCGAGGCAGGACGAGGAGCGCGGCGATGCCCGTCGCAGTATGGTCGGCAGCGGCGACCGCGCGCAGAAGATCCGCACCTACAACTTTCCCCAGAACCGGGTCAGCGACCACCGTGTCGGCGTCACGTCGCATCGCGTGTCCGAGGTGATGGAGGGCGACCTGGACGAGTTCGTCGAGGCTCTCGCCGCCGAGGACCGGCGCAAGCAGCTGGCGGCGGCCGGGGCAGAGTGAGCCCGCGGTGACGAGGAAAGAGGGTGAGCCCGCCAGCGGAGCCGGTCGCGCGGGGACGGTCGCCGAGGCGCTGCGCGACGCGACGGCGACGATCGCGGCGGCGCACTCACAGTCGCCGCGCCTCGACGCCGAGCTGCTGCTCGCCGAGGCGCTCGGGGCGCGGCGTGAAGAGGTCTTCGCCGCGCCCGAGCGCGTCCTGGGGCGCGACGAGGCGGCGCGATTCGAAGGCTACGTGCGTCGCCGCCAGAAGCAGGAGCCCGTCGCCTACATCGTCGGCCGGCGCGCCTTCCGCACCATCGAGCTTCAAGTCACCGACAACGTCCTCATCCCGCGTCCTGAGACCGAGACCCTGGTCGAGGTCTGTCTCGAGAAGCTGGCGCAGATGGACCTCCCCGAGCCGTTCGTCCTCGACATCGGCACCGGCTCGGGCGCGATAGCGCTGGCCCTCGCCGCCGAACATCCCGGCGTACGCGTCGTGGGCACCGACGTGCACCCGGCGCCGCTCGACGTCGCGCGGCGCAACGTCCGCGACCTGGGCTTCGCCGATCGCGTGACGCTCCTCGTCAGCGACGTGTTCGCCGACCTGCCGCCCGGGTTGCGCTTCGACCTCATCGTGTCGAACCCGCCGTACGTCACCCCGGATGCGTTGCGCCGCCTGCGCATCGAGGTCCGCGGCTACGAGCCGCACGTCGCGCTGCGCGCCGGCGAAGGCGGCATGGAGTTCTATCGCCGCATCGTACCGCAGGCACCCTCCTGGCTCGTGCCGGGCGGCTGGCTCGCGATGGAGATCGCCGAGCATCGG
>CAZTMO010000298.1:0-2523 GCA_964615105.1 uncultured Thermoleophilia bacterium | reverse complement strand
AAGGTGCTCAACATTGGACCGGCGATAACTGTTCAGTTTTGGACCGGCGTTGACACCATCGACCGGCCGCTGAGTCAATGCGCCGGAGGGCGGTCGCGGTCGACGTTGCCCCGATGGAAGGTCGACGTTGCCCGACGGGAGGTTGACGTCGCCCACCGGCTCTTGACCGGCTGGGCGGGGAGCGGATAATCGAGATGGCGTCTTTGCGCTTCGGCGCGGGACGTGAAGCCGCCTCCGGGCGGCTTCGGCTTGTCCGGGTGTATCGTCACCCACTCCGTAGGTTGTCACTTGACAACCAGCGTCGCCCTGCCGATACTCGTGAGGAGAAGTTGAATGCCGAGGAGGCGGCATCCCGACCGTGATGTCGAGAACGCGCTGAAGTACGCCGAGCAGCATGGATGGCGCATCCACGTTTCATCCGGCCACGCCCACGCGTGGGGGAGGATGTACTGCCCTGACGAGTGCATGTGCTGCGGACGGCCCAGGCATCGGATGCTGTCGGTGGCCAGTACGCCGAGAAACGCCCCGGATCACGCTGCGGACCTCCGGCGGAGCGTCAGGCGATGCCTCAGCTATCGTGAGGCGGCGAGAGGGGGCTTGGGCTGATCGATGAACGGTTACGTCTTCGAGCTGAGCTTCGCGATACCGCCGATGCAGGGCGACATCGACGACCTGGTGGACCTCCTGTACGAATCGGGTTGCGACGACGCGACCCTCGGGCTCGGCCTCAAAGGCCATATCGCGATGATGTTCACACGCCCGGCGACGTCCGCACGGGAGGCCGTGCTCAGCGCTGTCGCCGATGTGAGAAGCGCGATTCCCGACGCTCGGCTCGAGGAGGCAGACCCCGACCTCGTCGGGCTGAGCGATGTCGCGGAGCTGCTGGGCGTCAGTCGCCAAAACGTCCGCAAGCTGGTCGTGGGCTCGCCGGCGAGCCCGCCGGCGCCAGCCCATCTCGGCAACCCTGCCTTATGGCACCTGGCCGACCTGCTGCGCTGGCTGCGTGAGGTCAAGCGCTACCGGGTCGACGACCGGCTCGTCGAGGTCGCCGAGGTCACGCGGCAGGTGAACCTGGCGATCGCCGGCAGGGCCGCCGACCGCGAGGCGCAGCGCGAGATCGCGGCGCTCCTGCGCTCAGGTGGTTGATACTCAACCACCTTACTCAACCACCTGCTGGTTGATTCTCAGCCATCCGTACCGCCGTCAGCACCTGCAGCCCCCTGAGCGTGACCCGGCGGCTGGGCTTGCCCTCGGTCTCGATGTCGACGACGAACCTGCCGTACTGCGTGGTCTCGAGCTTGCAGCGGTCCTGCGCGTCGCGCTTGCCGGCGACGAGGTCGAGGGCCTCGCGGGCGCGCGGGTCGAGCCTGCTTGCAGAGCGGGGACGCCTATGTGCCCCAGCTCACCAGTCGATGGCGCGCCGCAGGCAGGGGTCATCGAGGGGGCGAAATGGCGGCGGCGGTTGACGTTGCCTCCACGTCCTTGACCTCGGCGGCGCAACGCGCATCCATCATGAAGATACTGATCCCGTGCTTCCGCGCGGGGCGTGAAGCCGCCTCGCGGCGGCTTCTGCTCTTCTCGGAGGATTGTCAACCGTGGAGTCGTCGTGTCGCCGGTCAAGCCGCGTACGCGCGCGTATGTCAGATGGCTTGAACTTCTGCTGCGCGTCGCCTCGGCGCCCGTCAGTTCAACGCCTGGGCATCGACGACGAACCGGGGGAAGAGCGGCGTCGTCGCCACCACGCGGGCGGCGTCGTCGTGCCAGGGGTGCCGGGTCGGCTTCGGCGGGGACGAGACCGTGACGAGCCCGAAGTCCTCGAGCGGCTCGAGGATGCGGCGCCGGAGCGCGCCCGAGAGCACCTCGTGCGGTGTGCTGTAGGCCGCGGCCGCCGTCCAGGTGGCGATGTCGACGACCAGCTCGGCGGCGAGATCACCGATCGTCACGTCGCCTCCGCCCGTCGCACGCAGCAGCGCCAGCATCACGGGCACCCCGGCTTGCAGCCAAGGGTCCTCCGGGTAGCCGTCGGCGAAGCCGAGGTTGGTCCTCTCGAAGTACGCCTGGAAGAGCTCGAGGAACAGCGCTCCCTCGCGGCCCGAGGCGAGCAGCTCGCGGCCGCGCGCGGTAGTGTTGAAGGCGCCGCGGTACTTGCGCAGCAGCCGTCCGTTCTGCACGGCGGCGCGCAGCAGGTACAAACGCCAGACGTCGGGCTCGTCGAGCCGGCGGTTGTAGGTCCGGACGAGCCGGGCGTACTCGGCCGGCCAGCGCATGTCGGCGAAGGCCCGTTCGACGAAGGCGCGCGTGAGGTTGCCGAGCTGCTTGGTGGCCGGGATCGGCGCCTCGGCCGCGGCCTCCAGCAGATACCGCGCGTTGAAGTACACCGCCGAGCCGGCGACGTCGTCGGCGGTCAGCGTGCCCACCAGAGCGACGGGGCCGAAGACCTTGAACGAGGACGGTGGGGGAGACGAGGGCTTGGCGGCCATGGCGACATCGTCCTGCCTGGCTACCGGTGCGGTCAAGCGGCGC
>CAZTMO010000297.1:0-2540 GCA_964615105.1 uncultured Thermoleophilia bacterium | reverse complement strand
CACATGCAGGTCGAGAAGTTCTACGTGGGCTTCCCGCCGGCGGCGTGGAAGAAGCGCCGCGGCGAGACCGAGTACGGCGTCGGCATCATCCCACTGGGAGGGTTCTGCAAGATCAGCGGGATGACTCCCGAGGAGGACGTCCCCGAAGGGACAGGCGAGCGCGTCTACTGGAAGGCGCCCGTCTGGAAGCGCAACCTGACGATCTTCGCCGGCCCGGCGATGAACCTCGTCGCCGCGGTCGTGATCCTCTTCGCCGCGCTGATGGTCCAGGGGCAGGCGCAGGCGACGCTGACGGTGCGCACCGTCGTCGACGGTGCACCCGCTCAGCAGGTCGGCCTGCGCCCCGGCGACAGGCTCGTCGGTGTCGATGGCGAGCGCTGGACGAGCTGGGACGAGGCGAGCGCCTTCCTCTCGCAGAGCCCGGGGCGCACGATCCGCCTCACGTACGTGCCGGCCGAGGGGACTGGCGCCGGCGAAGAGAAGACAGTCGCCGTGACGCTGGGTACGAACCCGAACGCTCCTGGCAAGGGCTTTCTCGGCGTCGGCCCCTCGGTCGAGAGCGTGCGTCCGAGCCCGGCAAAGGCGGCGTGGCTCAGCCTCGTCGGCCTCAAGGACGTGACCTGGGGCGTCTTCTATGGCTTCTACCTGATCGCCAAAGACCCGAGCATCGCGACCGGCGACCAGGGCGCGATGGGCGTGGTCGGCATCGTCGACGTGAGCGGCCAGGCCGTGCGCCAGGGCTGGTACCCCATCCTGCTGGCGCTGCTCAGCGCCAACCTGGCGATCATCAACCTGATCCCGCTGCTGCCGTTCGACGGCGGCCACATCCTGTTCAACGTCGTCGAGAAGATCCGCGGCCGCCGCGTCAGCCCCAAGGTGCTCGAGCGGATCGTCGCCATCGGGGTGACGCTGCTGATCCTGCTCTTCGTGCTGCTGACGTTCAACGACCTGCAGCGGATCTTCGGCTGAGCCGCGGCCGGCCGGTGTCGGCCGGCCGCGAGCGACCGGCCGCTCCGTCGCGGAGATCGGTCTCAGTCGGCGCCGAGCAGTCCCAGCATCTCCCCGGGCGTGACCACCGGCACGGGTCCTTCTACGGCCACTGCCCGGTCGCGAGTGACCACGTAGTCCGCTCCGGCACGTTCGGCGGCCGCATTGAGGACTGCGTCCTCGAAGTCGGCGTGGGGCAGGGCGAGCGCGAAGCGGGCGACCTCATCATCGACGGGCGCCACCCGGAGCACTCGTAAGAGCTCGGCGATGCGCATGCGCGCGGTCTCTCGCGACGTGTGCTTCGCGTAGAGGTAGAAGACCGTCGTCAGCGCGTGCCCGGCGACCATGCCGGCCAGGCGGCCTGTCTCGGCGGCAGCCATGACCGCGGCCGCGTCGTTGAACCATGGCTGACGGCGTTGCAGAACGTCGAGGACGACGTTCGCGTCGAGGACGGCCGAGGGGGGACTACCCATACTTCCGCTCGAGATGCTGCCGGTACTCGTCGGGCGAGGCATCGAGCGGCAGGGAACCTGCGAGCCGGCGGGTCAGCGGCGCGTTCGCCAAAGGATCGTCTTGGCGACGGAGGGTCTCGAGGTACGTGACGACGAGCCGCGTCAGCGTGGTGCCGTGGTCGCGTGCATAACGTTTGGCGGTGTCGAGGGTCTCGCGTGAGAGGCGCACAGTGAGTTTGGTCTCATTCATGCCGTACAGAATACCACCGGGGCGTACGGCATGCCAAGGCCACGGGCGCAACAGGTTCCGGGATGAGTCGGTCATGATGAGGGAGAGTACGCGTATGGCCGCGGGGACGAAAGGATGACGATCGGCGACTGCGGTGACCTATGCCGCGGCTGCCGGTGGACGTTGGCGAAGGATCCGCGGACTGCAGGTCGTCTTCAGCGTCGAACGGCGACGACGGCCTCGGCGACGAAGGCCTCGAGGACGGGGGAGTCGGTCGAGAGGACGTCGGCGCCGAACGACTGGATGTGGAACTCAATCGCCGACTTCACATCTGCCAACGCTGCCTCGTAGCTCTCTCCTTGCCCGACGACCGTCCCACTCAGGCCAAGGGGGTACGCAAGATAGCCGTCGGCACGCTTCTCGACCACGATCTTGATGCTCCTCATGAAGGCCCCCGGTCTCGACACGTGGAGTATGCCCGGGAGCATGTCGGGCGAGTGGGGCGTCATGTGACCAGCGTAGAGGACACTCATCGTGGTGCCTCCGGTGACAAGGCGACGCGGTGGTTACTTTGCGGCCACGACGAGGTTCACGCTTCGCGGCCGGCGCCGGTGCCGTCGGGCACGTCGCGGGCGTGGAGGTCGTTGCGCGTCCACGAGGCGAAGCCGCGCCTGGAAGTGGCCCTCCCGGACAGCCCCAGCAGATCGGCGAGGGCGCGCTGCCGCGCGCGCCTGAGACCGGTGTTCCTCACGGACCGGCGTTTCCAACGGACCGGCGTTGCCAACGCACCGGCGTTGCCAACGGACGGGTGTTGTCAAGTTAGCGTCCTTAGAAGTGGTGTACGAACAACTCCGATGTGGTCGCCTTGAAGA
>CAZTMO010000296.1:0-2605 GCA_964615105.1 uncultured Thermoleophilia bacterium | reverse complement strand
GCGCCCGAGGTATGGTACACGTGGCTCGAGCAGGTGATCGCCGCCCACATCGACCCGCTGTTTCCGGGGCTCGAGGCCGTGGAGTGGCACGCCTTTCGTGTGACCCGCGACGCCGAGCTCGCCATCCAAGAGCTCGAGGCCGACGACCTGCTCGAGACCATCGAGCGCTTCGTCCGCCGTCGGCGCTTCGGATCGGTGGTCCGCGTCACAGTAGGCGACGACATGCCGGACCGCGTGCGCGGTATCCTCAAAGAGAACCTCGACATCGAGGACTCCGAGCTGTACGCGGTGGAGCCGCCTCTGGGCCTGAGCGCGCTCTGGGACGCCGGTACCGTCCCGCGGCCGGACTTGACCTACGCGCCGCTGGTGCAGTCGGTGCCGCCCGCCCTGGACGGGCTGGAGGGGGTCGAGCTTTTCGCCGCCATCCGCCAGCGCGACGTGTTGCTTCACCATCCGTACGACTCGTTCGATCCGGTGGTGGAGTTGCTGCGCGCCGCGGCGAACGACCCCGACGTCGTGGCGATCAAGCAGACGCTGTACCGTGTGGGGCGCAACGCGCCCGTCGTCGAGCAGTTGATGGAGGCGGCGGCGAACGGCAAGCAGGTCGCCGTGCTCGTCGAGCTCAAGGCGCGTTTCGACGAAGAGAGCAACATCGGCTGGGCCAAGGCGCTGGAACGAGAGGGCGCGCACGTGATCTACGGGCTGATCGGCCTCAAGACCCACTGCAAGGCGCTGATGATCGTGCGCCGCGAAGGGGACCGGGTCCGGCGCTACACGCACCTCGGCACCGGGAACTACAACAGCGTCACCACGCGCCAGTACACGGACCTCGGCTACCTGACCGCCGACGACGACATCGGCGCCGACACGTCGCTGGTCTTCAACCAGCTCACGGGGTACGGCGCCTCGACCGACTACCGCCGGCTCCTCGTGGCGCCACTGACGATGCGGCGTCGTTTCGAGGAGCTGATCGACCGCGAGATCGCGCACGCGCGGCGCGGTGAAGAGGCACATCTGATCTTCAAGATGAACGCGCTCGTCGACAAGCCGATGATCCGCCGGTTGTACCGGGCCTCTCAGGCCGGCGTGCGCGTCGACCTCGTCGTGCGCGGCATGTGCTGTCTGCGTCCCGGTCTTCCGGGGGTCAGCGACCTCATCACCGAGCGCAGCATCGTCGGCCGCTTCCTCGAGCACAGCCGCGTCTACTGGTTCCGCAACGGCGGCGACGAAGAGGTCTGGCTGGGGAGCGCCGATCTGATGCCGCGCAATCTCAATCGTCGCGTCGAGATCCTCTTCCCGGTGCTGGACCGGGGCATCCTGCGACGTCTCCGCGACGAGATCCTCGACGTCTGCTTGCGCGACGACCTCAAGGCGCGTCGCCTGCTGCCCGATGGTACCTGGGAGCACCTGTGGCCGGAGGAGGGCGACGAGGGCCTCGACGCCCAGGAGTGGTTCGCGGCCCAGGCCCGGGCGGCGGCCCGACAGGAAGGCGAGTGATGGCGGCGCTGCGTCTGTACTTTCTGCGTCACGGCAAGGCGACGGCGCGTGCCGAGTGGGACGGGGAAGACGCCCGTCGACCGCTGACCCCGGAGGGGGAGGAACAGGTACGGCGCGTCGCCGCACGGCTGGCTGCGCTGGGCGTCGCGCCGGACGCCATCGTGAGCAGCCCGCTGGTGCGGGCCCGGCGCACCGCCGAGCTCGCGGCGGAGGCGCTGGGGGTGGCGCCGGTCTTCGACGAGCGCCTCGCGCCCGGCTTCAACACCGCGGACCTCACCGGGATCCTCGCCGCCGGAGGCCGGCGCGACGCCGTCATGCTCGTGGGGCACGAGCCAGACTTCAGCGACGTGGTGGGCGAGCTCACCGGAGGTCGGGTAGTGTGCAAGAAAGGCGGCGTCGCGAGGGTCGACGTCGAAGGCAGCAGCCTGGACGGCGGTCGGCTGGTCTGGCTGCTGCCGCCGTCCGTGCTGGCGAGGGAGTGACGACGTGGAGATCGAAGCCAAGTTCCGTGTCTCGGACCCGGCGCTGCTTGAGCGCCTCGCGGCGGCGCCGCGCCTCGTCGGCTACGATCTCGAGGCGCCCGCCGCGCGCCGCGACGAGGACGTCTTTCTCGACACGGCCGACCGTCGCCTGCTCGCCGCCGGCTACTATCTGCGTCGTCGCGAGAACGCCGAGGGCGTGCGCATCGCGCTCAAACAGATCGCCACGGCGGAACCCGATGGAGTCTTGCGTCGCGAAGAACACGAGCTGCGCGCCGCCGCCGACGTTCCCTTGCGCGACTGGCCGCGAGGGCCGCTCAAAAGGCGCGTCAGGAGCGTCGTCGGCGATGCGGACCTCGCCCCGATCCTGACGCTCACGCAGGAGCGGCGCACGCGGCGCGTCGGCAAGGACGGTCAGGCGGTGGCCGAGCTCAGCCTCGACGTGGTCGTCGTCCACGCCGGATCGCGCACGCGGCGGTGGTACGAGGCCGAGGTCGAGATCCTCGGCGCCGGGACCGAGGAGGACCTTGCCGTCCTCGGGGCCGCGCTCCGCGATGTGTGGGGTCTTGCGCCGGAGCGGCGCTCCAAGTTCGAGCGCGCCCTCGCCCTGGTGGACGGGGGGGCGCGCG
>CAZTMO010000295.1:0-2608 GCA_964615105.1 uncultured Thermoleophilia bacterium | reverse complement strand
GTGACCGGCGGTCATCTCCAGAGGGGGCGGATGCAAGGGGAGACGGGCGCGACCCTGCCGCGGCTGTTCGCGGGCTGGGTCGCGGAATACGGACCTGAACCGGCCTTGAGCCGCCGCGTCGACGGCCGCTTCACTTCGTTCACCTACGACGAGCTCGACCGACGGGCCGGCGTGCTGGCACTGGCGCTCGCGCGCCACATCGGCGTACGACGCGGCGAGCTCGTCGCCCTCGTCTGCGACAACCGCCCCGAGTGGATGGTGTGCAGCCTCGCCATCCACTTTCTCGGCGCCGTCGACGTGCCGCGTGCGACCGAGACGCCGGCGGAGATCCTGACGGCGATCCTGCGCCACGCCGAGCCGGCGGTGGCGATCATCGAAGACCCGGCTCAGCTTCCGCTCGTCCGTGAGGCCGTGCCGGGGCTGCGCGCGGTGGTGCTCGTCGACGGGCCGGAGCGCGCGCTCAGTGCGTCAGGGGCGGCCGGCGCCTCGTCGGCCGGGCCGGTCGACGAGGCGCCGGCGGGAGCGGCCTAGGCCTCCCCCGCGGTGGACACGCTGGCCGAACTAACGGCGCTCGGCGAGGCCGCTTGGCCCGAAGCGGCCGATGAGGTCCGGCGACGGCGCGAAGAGGTGTCGCCCGACGATCTCGCAACGGTCATCTACACCTCGGGGACGACCGGCTCCCCCAAGGGCGTGGCTTTGACCCATTCCAACTACGAGCTCAACCTCCGCGAGCTCCCCAAGCTGCTAGATCTGGAGCGTGTCCCGGTGCTGACCTTCCTCGAGCCTTGGCACGCCTACGAACGGCAGATGCAGCTCATGTACTTGAGCAAAGGGTGCTGCCTGCACTACAGCCGGGTGGCGACGCTGCGCGGCGACCTGGCCGCGGTGCGTCCCGTCGTCATCGCCACTGTGCCCGAGCTGTGGGTCACCCTGTACAAGGGCGTCCTGCGCAGGATCGACGCCCAGAAGCCGGCACGGCGCAGGCTGGCACGCTGGCTTGTGGCGCGCTCGCTGACGTCGGCGCAGGCGCGACGCGTGCTCACGGGCCGCGAGCCCAGGGTGCGAAAGCGCGGCCCGCTCGGACGGGCGGTTGCGCACGCGTGGGCGGGAGTCGAGGCGGCCGCCCTGGCCCCCGCCCACGTGCTCGCCGACCGCCTCGTCTTTCGCGAGGTCCGCGCCGGGCTCGGCGGCCGCCTGCTGTTCCCCATCGTCGGCGGCGGCCCGCTGCCCGACAAGGTGGACGAGTTCTTCGACGCGGCCCGCATGCCTCTGCTCGAGGGGTACGGCATGACGGAGGCCATGGTGGTGGTCGCGGTGAGAGACCCGTTTCACCGCGTGCCGCGGACGGCCGGCAAGGTGATCCGCGGCATGGAGCACCGCGTCGTGGGCGAGGACGGCCGGCCGTGTCGACCCGGTGGCGTCGGCCGCCTGCAGGTCCGCGGCCCGAACGTCATGCGCGGGTATTACCGGGACCCCGAACGAACGGCCGACGTGCTGAGCCCGAACGGCTGGCTCGACACCCACGACCTCGCGCTCGTGCACGCGGACGGTAACCTGCGTGTTCTCGGCCGTGTGGACGACACCCTCGTCCTCACGAACGGCGAGAACGTCAACGCGCCGTATCTCGAAAACGAGCTCGGCACCAGCGAGTGGATCGACCGGGCGGTGGTGGTCGGCGAAGGCCGACCCTTCGTGGCCGCGTTCGTGAAGCCGAGCCTCACCCACCTCGAGAGCCTGGCCCGCCGTCTTGGACTGCCGGTGGACGACCTGGCGGCGCTCGTGGCCGACGAGCGGGTGATCAAGTACTTCCGCGACCTCGTACACGACATCAGCAGCGACGCCCGCCGCTTCGCTCCCTACGAGCGCATCCACAGCGTGCGGCTCTGGCTCGGCGACTTTCGCATCGGACACGAGCTCACCCAGACTCTCAAGCTCCGGCGCCGCGAGTTCCTGCGCCTGTACTCCCACGAGGTGGACGAGATCTACGCCCCCTGAGCGGGCGCCCCGGGCCGTGGCGCGCCGCCAACGTGCCCCGCCGTCGGCGCGGCGCACCGGTCAAGCCGTCCTGCCAGCGCGGCGCGCCGTCAGCGGCGATGCCTGGCGAGGAACGCCTGCGTCTGCCCCGCCAGCTCGTCGCCGCCCATCGGCGCGCCGTGACCGGGTCCCACGACCCGCGGATGCAGCTCGGCCAGGGCGACGGCGGAGGCGACGGCCCTGCGCCGGTCCCAGGTTGCGACCCGGGGCGGACCGCACAGCCGTCGCGTCCGTCGTACCGCGCCCCAAGACGAGTTCAGCTCCACGGTGTTGAGCGCGTCGCCGGTGAGGGCGACCCCGTCGTCACCGCGGACGAGTGCGATGTGACCCGGCGTGTGGCCGGGGGTCGGGAGCACCGTCCACTCGGCAAGCCCGGGGACAGGCGCCGCCGTCCCGAGCGCGGCCGCCACGTCGGCGAGGCTCCCCTCGGCCAACGCCGCCCGCATGCGTCGCCTGCCCGCCAGCCGCATCGCCGGCAGTATCGCGTACCGGTCGAGCGGCCCGGCGTACCGGTGGATCGCCTCCGCGTCGCCGCTCGCCAGCGGCAGCTCGTCCGGATGCACGAGCACCGGAC
>CAZTMO010000294.1:0-2641 GCA_964615105.1 uncultured Thermoleophilia bacterium | reverse complement strand
GACCGATACTCGAGATGCTGCCCCGGCGACGGCCAGGAGGGATCATGGGTCAGATCCAGCCGCTTCATCCGGTCGTACAGGACGAAGCGGCTGGATCTGACCCATGATCCCTCCTGGCCGAGGGATCATGGGTCAGATCCAGCCGCTTCATCCGGTCGTACAGGACGACACCGTCATCGGAGGGGAGTACCCAGCTCGTCCGGTCGCCTCGATCGTGCGCTGCGAGCTGTGTGGCGCGCAGTTGCCCGAGCCTTCTCAGCGCCATCAGCTCGTCTCGCCGCGCCGCCGCGCCACCCTCATCACTGTGTGCCACACGTGTCGCAACGCGGCGCTGGGAGAGGGATACCGCCCCGTCTCGTGACGGCCGGTGCGGCGCCGGGCTGGGCCGTCCATCCGCATTTGCTAGAATGACTCACCCGCGCGGCGGCCGGCCGCCGCGCCCGCCCAAGGGGTGAGCACGTTGCGCTTTCTCGACGCTTGCGCGCGTCGTCCGGTCGACGCCACGCCCGTGTGGCTCATGCGCCAGGCGGGCCGCTGTCTTCCCGAATACCGCGAGATCCGCGAGCGGCTCTCGTTCATCGAGATGTGCAAGCGGCCCGACGTCGCCTGCGAGGTGACTCTGCAGCCGCTGCGCCGCTTCGACCTCGACGCGGCCATCGTCTTCGCCGACATCCTCCTGCCGCTCGAGCCGATGGGCATCGGCTTCTACTTCGCGCCCGAGGGCGGACCGGTCATCGAGCGTCCCATCCGCAGCGGTCGCGACGTCAAGGACGTGCGCGCGATCGACCCCCGGACCGAGCTCGGCCACGTCATGGAGACCCTGCGCCTGGTGCGCCGCGAGATCGACGGCAAGACCCCGGTCATCGGCTTCGCCGGAGCGCCGTACACGTTGGCAAGCTACGTCGTCGAGGGCGGCCACTCGAAGGACCACGCGCGCGTCAAGGCGCTGATGCTCACCGACCAGCCGACGTTCACGCGGCTTCTGGAGTTGCTCGCAGAAGTCGTCGCAAGCTACCTGCTCGCCCAGATCGAGGCCGGCGCCCAGGCCGTGCAGCTCTTCGACTCATGGGTCGGGCAGCTCGCGCCGTTCGACTACGAGCGCTTCGTCCTGCCCCATGTGCGCTATATCGTCGACCAGGTCCGTGGCCATGGGGCGCCGGTGATCTATTTCGCCAACGGCGCCTCCGGCATGCTCGAGCTGGTCGGGCAGGCCGGCGCCGACGTCTACGGCGTCGACTGGCGCGTCGGCCTCGACCGAGCCTGGGAGCGTCTCGGCCCCGACGTCGCCGTACAGGGGAACCTCGATCCGCTGGCCCTTCTCGGTCCGCCGGCGGCTATCGAGGAGCGTGTCGCCGACGTGCTGCGTCGCGCCGGCGGCCGGCCGGGGCACGTCTTCAACCTCGGTCACGGCCTCGTCCCGCAGACCGACCCCGAGAACGTGCGCATTCTGGTCGACGCCGTGCACCGGCTGTCGGCCGGGGCGCGCGGCTGAAAGGAAGCGCGCCCATGACCGACGACCATTCCCCCGCTCCGTCCGGCGCCGCGTCGCACGAGGCCACATCGCACGAGCGCGTGCTGCGCGGCGCCTCGCCGCGGAGCGGCAGCTTCGTCGACGTCGCCCTGCTCGCTTTTGGCGGGCCCGCGGACGTGACGCTGATCCCCGACTTTCTCGTCCGCATGACGGGCAGGACGCCCGGCGATGAGACCCTCGCGGTCGTGCGCGAACGCTACGCGGCGATCGGTGGCGCCTCACCGCTGCCCGCGATCACCGCGCGCCAGGCGCGCGCCCTGCAGGCGAAGCTCGTCCAGGAGCTCGCCTTTCCCTTGAACGTGCGTCACGGCTTTCTCTTCGCCGAGCCGAGCGTGGAGGCGTGCCTCGAGGAGCTGACGGGGCACGAGATCGTGGCGCTGCCGCTGTCGCCGTTCGGCGTCCGCCAGACGCGCGATCGCTATCGTGCGGCGCTGGACGAGGCCGGGGCGGCCGACGTTCCGATCCTCGAGGGCTGGTACGCGAGCCGGGGGTTCGTCAAGGCGATCTCGAAGCGCGTCGCCGAGGCGCTCGACGGCTCGGACGCGAGCGAATGGGCGGTACTCTTCACAGCGCACAACGTGCCCGTCGAAAACGTGCTCGAGGGGGACCCGTACGTCGAACAGCTCCAGCAGACGATCGCCCAACTCGTCCCGCGGATCACGCCCGGTGATTGGCGCTTCGCCCTCCAGAGCAAAGGCCGCGGCGGCGGCGAGTGGCTCGAGCCCGAGGCCGCCGACGTCGTCCGTGCCTTGGCCGCCGACGGCTGGGAGAAGCTCCTCGTCGTGCCGGTGGGCTTCGTGAGCGACAACGTCGAGACGCTGTACGACCTCGACATCGAGCTGCGCGCCGTCGTCGAGGCGAACGGCATGGAGTATCGACGCTCGACGCCGCCGAACGACTCGCCGTACTTCATCGAGGCGCTCGCCGACGTCGTCGTCGACTACCTCGCACGCCGACCGGTGGAGCATCAGCTGCACCGGCCGGAGGGGCCACGCGAGCACGGGTGAGCGGCGCGCCGTCAGCGACACCCGTAGCCTCGCGATGACGCTTCGGTCGAGCCAGTCCGCACGGGGCGCCGGCGCCGCAGGCGGCCGGCGCCTGCCGCGCATC
>CAZTMO010000293.1:1179-2655 GCA_964615105.1 uncultured Thermoleophilia bacterium | reverse complement strand
AGCCCGTCGGCGAAGCTGGTCACGGGCTCGTACCCGAGCAGGCGCCGCGCCCGGGTGATGTCCGCCCGCGACGCCCGGATGTCGCCCCGGCGCGGCGCCCGGTACTCCACTGCGTTCGCCTCTTCCTCAGCAACGCCGTCAGCGCCGCTCGACGACGCGCGTCGCAGGCGCTCGATCTCGGCGGCGACGGCCAGAACGTCCACCTCGCGCCCCGTCCCTACGTTGAAGACCGCGCGATCCGCGGCTCCGTCCGCCGCGCCCTCCGGAGCCGCAACGGTCCATCCCTCCAGGCACCCGTCCAGCGCCAGCAGGTTCGCAGCCACGACGTCAGTTACGTAGACGAAGTCGCGCGTCTGCAGACCGTCGCCGTGGACCACGTAACGCGGCCAAGTCCCTCGCCCGACGCGCTCAGCCGCGACGTCGACGAACCGTGCGATCACCCCCGAGTACTCCGACGACGGGTCCTGCCGCGGCCCGTAGACGTTGAAGTAGCGCAGACAAACGCTCGTCATGCCCGCGGAGGGCGTCGGATCCCGTGGGGGCGTCGTGCCCGCAAGGAGCCCCGTGTCCCCCGACTCGCTCTCAGCGGCCGCTGAACGCCCGTCTGCGGCCACACGAGCCGGCGCGCGGCACACACCCTCACAGAGCAGCTTGGCGAGCGCGTACGGCGAAAGCGGCCGCGGCGGCGCATCCTCGCGGATCGGAAACGACTCGGTGTCGCCGTAGACCGCGCACGACGAGGCGAGGACGAAGCCGCCGGCGCCGGCGCGCCGTGCCAGGCGCACGAGGTTCACCGTGCCGCCGTGCGTCACGCTGTCGCAGCGCACGGGGTCCGCGACCGACTGTGTCACCGAGGCGACCGCGGCCTCGTGCAGCACGCCGTCGCATCCCGCGACGGCGCGGGCCACGAGACCCGGGTCGCGCACGTCCCCCTCCAACAGCTCTACGTCGGTGAGGCAGCCGGCGAGGTTCTCGCGCCGTCCGGTGCTGAAGTCGTCGAGCACCCGCACGCGGTCGCCGCGCGCGAGCAGCGCGTCGACGAGGTGCGAACCAATGAACCCGGCGCCGCCGGTGACGAGGACGAGGCGCGACATCGCCGTTCAGGATATCAAGCCCCGGCGGAGCGCCGGCGCCGCCTCTCCGCTGAGCGCCGCCTCTCTGAGCAAGGAGACGCGCGCCCGGGACCGGACGCACCGACGTCCCTCTGCGGCATCATGGCCAATTGGCCAACTCCTTGGCCAATTGGCCATGTTCGCGCCCAGGGACCCCCCGTCGGCCACCGTCAGCGTCGACCACCGTCAGAGCCGCATCACGCTGGCAGCGGCAGGTCCGCGGCCGGCGACGTCGAGCGGCCGACGGCCGGAAGTGGGCGGCGGCGCGAAGTGGCCGGCGACGGTGCGCCCGCCCCCGCGGCCGCAGGCCTCAGAACCCGAAGCCGGCCGTCAGCACGAAGTAGCTCGCCACCGCCGTCCACAG
>CAZTMO010000293.1:0-1079 GCA_964615105.1 uncultured Thermoleophilia bacterium | reverse complement strand
CTCAGAACCCGAAGCCGGCCGTCAGCACGAAGTAGCTCGCCACCGCCGTCCACAGCAGCGCGTCGAAACGGTCCAGGACGCCCCCGTGACCGGGTATCCCCCGCCCCGAGTCCTTGATCTGCACGTCGCGCTTGACCAGGCTCTCGAAGAGGTCGCCGACCGGTCCCACGACGCCGATCGTCGCCCCCAGGATCACCGACTCCAGCGGCCCCAGCGCCGTGTAGAGGCCGATGAGGACGACCAGCAACACCGTCCCGATCAGCCCCCCCGCGAAGCCTTCCCACGTCTTCTTGGGCGAGAGCGTCGGGGTCATCGGCGTCGCCCCGAACCACTTGCCGGTGAAATAGGCCATCGTGTCGCCGGCCCAGGTGCCGAACACCACCGTCAGGACCATGTCGCGGCCGAACTGGGGCACCTCGGGCAAGGCGAGGCGCCGCATCAGGAGAAGGAAGGCGAAGCCGAGGCCGACGTAAAGGGCGCCGAGCAAGGTCACGCCGACGCGCGCCGTGACGCCGGGCTTGGGACCCAGGATCATGCCGACGACGGCGGCGAGGGCGAAGCCGCCGGCCACGGCGCCGAGAACGGCGAGCGGCGTGCCCCACCAGGCGAGCGCGAGCATCAGGCCCAGGGCGACGAACCCGGCCAGCGTGAGCGGCTTGTAGACGCGCACAAGCCGGTAGAACTCCATGAGGCCGGCGAACGCCAGCACGGCGAAGACGGCGAAGTAGAGCCACTCGCCGCGGGCGATGATGAGGACCGCGAGGACGGCGAGCACCGCGCCGCTGATGATGCGCGTGGTCACGAGCGACCCCCGCGCTCCGGCGCCGGCGCGGTCACGAGCGACCCCCGAAGCGGCGCTGGCGACGCGCGTATTCGGCCAGCGCCTCGTCGAGGTCCTCTTCACCGAAGTCGGGCCAGAGCTTGTCGCTGAAGCAGAGCTCGCTGTAGGCGAGCTGCCAGAGCAGGAAGTTCGAGATGCGCTGCTCGCCCGAGGTGCGGATGAGGAGCTCGGGGTCGTGCATCTCGGGCGCGTAGAGGTGGCGGCGAAGGTCGTCGGCGGTGAAGGCGGGCGATGACGG
>CAZTMO010000292.1:0-2662 GCA_964615105.1 uncultured Thermoleophilia bacterium | reverse complement strand
GCGCCTCGCCGCTTGAGGCCGACCGCGGCCCGCCGTATACTGCATCTACGAAGTAGAGAGTGGCTTCAGGGCGGGGTGAAAGTCCCCACCGGCGGTGAGAGCCCGCGAGCCTCGTGAGAGGCTGACCAGGTGTGACTCCTGGGCCGACGGTCACAGTCCGGATGGAAGAAGACCACGCGCGACGCATCGTCGTCCGCCCCGGAGCCGCGCGCCTCGGGGCGTTGTGCGTTTAAGGAGGACGCCGGCAGGTGAACGTTGACCGGCGCGACGACGATCGCTACATGGACGAAGCCTTCGCGCTGGCCGAGAAGGGTCGCGGACGGACGCACCCCAACCCGATGGTCGGCGCCGTGCTCGTAGGGGACGGCGTAGAGGTGGGGAGCGGGTGGCACGCCGCCGCAGGCGAAGCGCACGCGGAGGCCGTGGCGCTGCGTGCGGCCGGTGCGGCGGCGCGTGGCGCGACGCTGTACTGCACGCTCGAACCGTGCGCTCACGAGGGGCGCACGCCGCCCTGCGCCGACGCGATCGTCGCCGCGGGGGTCACCCGCGTCGTGGCCGCGATGGGCGACCCCAACCCGGTGGTCGACGGCCGCGGGTTCGCGCGCCTGCGCGCGGCCGGCGTGGATGTGGACACGGGGGAAGGCCGCTGGAAGGCGCGCGCCCTGAGTCAGAACGCCGCTTTCGTGAAGGCCGTGACGACGGGCCTGCCGCTGGTGACGTGCAAGGCCGCCGTCAGCCTGGACGGGAAGGTGGCCGCGGCCGGCGGGGATGCGCGCTGGATCTCCGGCGAAGAGAGCCGGCAACGCGCTCATTCCCTTCGTGCCGCCGCCGACGCCGTCATGGTGGGCGCGGGCACCGTGCGCCGTGACGACCCTGCCCTGACCGTGCGCATGGTCGAGGGCCGCGATCCGGCGCGTGTGATCGTGTCGCGCCACGGCGACGTCCCGCTCGAGAGCGTGCTCGTCCGCACAGCGGGGCAGACGCGCACGATCGTCCTCGCGGGCACCGTAGCCGCCGGCGCGCGCGCGGCTCTCGAGGGCCGCGGCGTCGAGCTCGTCGTCATGGGCGTGGGCGGGCTGCGCGAGGGCCTGCGCCTGCTCGCCGAGCGCGGGCTCCTCGACATCCTCTGCGAAGGCGGCCCCGAACTGATCGCCTCACTGCTCGCCGAGGACCTTGTGGACAGGCTGACGCTGTTCGTGGCGCCGCTGCTCGTCGGGCGCGGGGCGCCCGACCTCGTCGCGGCGCCCGCCGTGACCGCGATCGCCGATGCCGCGCGCCTTACCAACGTTCGCTGGGACAGCGTCGGCGACGATCTCATGCTGCGCGCAGACGTGCCCCGCGCAGCGCACGCGACCACGTCTGCGCCGCATGGCTTTTCGCGGTCAGACGAGGCGGTCGCTGCTGGTGGGGAGCGGTGATGTTCACCGGCTTGGTCGAGGAGACAGGGACACTCCGCAGCCTGACGATCGGCGGCAGCGACGCCGTGCTCGAGATCGGCGCTCGGCTCGTCCTCGACGGCCTGGCGGTCGGCGACTCGATGCTGACCGACGGGGCGTGCCTCACGGTCACGGCCGTGCGCGGCGACGGCTTCGTCGCCGACGTGATGCCCGAGACCGTGAGGCGCACCACGCTCGCCGAGCGTCGCCCGGGCGACCGCCTCAACCTTGAGCGTGCCCTCACCCTTCAGTCCCGCCTCGGCGGCCACTTCGTCAGCGGCCACGTGGACGGCGTCGGCACGGTGCGTCGCGTGGCGCCCGAGGCGAACGCCCTGCTCGTCGATATCGAGGCGCCGGACGTGGTCACCGCGGCGACGGTCCCGCAGGGATCCATCGCCGTGGACGGCGTCAGCCTCACGGTCGTCAGTGTGGACGGGCCGTTCGTCCGCGTCTCGCTGATCCCGCACACGGCCGCGGTGACGACACTGTCGGCGCTGGCGCCCGGCGGGCGCGTGAACCTCGAGGCAGACCTGATCGCGAAGTACGTCCACGTTCTGCTCGGGCGGCGCCGGCCGCCGGAAGGGCTCACTTGGGAGAAGCTGGCGGAAGCGGGGTTCTGATGGAGCGTCACATGGACGAGAAGACGGGTGGGAGCGCCGCCCATACCGCGTGCGCGGAGGGCGCGTCAGGGCACCCGTTCGCCAGCATCGACGAGGCCCTCGCCGACCTTCGCGAGGGCCGCATGGTCATCGTCTGCGACGACGAGGACCGCGAGAACGAGGGCGACCTGACGCTGGCCGCCCAGTTCGCCACCGCCGAGAAGATCAACTTCATGGCCAAGGAAGGGCGCGGCCTGATCTGCCTCGCGCTCACGCCGCAACGCTGTGCCGAGCTCGAGCTCCCACCCATGGTCAGCCGCAACACCGCCCGTCTTCAGACCGCCTTCACCGTGTCGATCGAGGCGCGTGAGGGCGTCACCACGGGCATCTCCGCGGCCGACCGTGCCCACACGATCCAGGTCGCCATCGACCACGAGGCGACGCCTGCCGACCTCGTTCAACCCGGCCATGTCTTTCCGCTCATGGCCCGACCCGGCGGTGTGCTCGAGCGGACAGGGCAGACCGAGGCCGCCGTCGACCTCGCCCGTCTCGCCGGCCTCATGCCGGCGGGAGTGATCTGCGAGATCATGAACGACGACGGGACCATGGCGCGCGTCCCGGACCTTG
>CAZTMO010000291.1:0-2712 GCA_964615105.1 uncultured Thermoleophilia bacterium | reverse complement strand
GACGAGATCGAGGTCAAGGGCGGCAAGGTGCGGCCGCGCGACGTCCTCCTCAAGGTCGTCGCCGAGATCCCCAGACCGATCGATGTCGTGCTCGACGACGTCGACTACCTGATGGGCGTCGTCCGCGGGACGAAGGACGGGCGCCGCATCGAGTGGCGCGTGCGCGCCGTCGTGCCGGCGCACAAAGGCTTCGGCGCCGGGGGCGGCGACGTCGACACCGGCATCCCGCCGGCGATCGTCGCCAAGATGATGGCCGCCGGCGAGATCGAGGGGCCGGGCGTCTTCGTGCCGGAGCAGATCGTCCCCTGCGAGCGCTTCTTCACCGAGTTCGCCCGCTGGGGGGCCACGGTCGACGTCCAGATGCGCGAGATCGTCGCCGTACCGGAGCCCTGAGGCTTTCTGAGAGGGCGGGCGCGTCGCGGCCCGTTCGTGGTCGCGACGCGCCTCGGCTTGCCTCCGGCCTTCGTCCGCGTCGTCAGGCCCGGCGCCGCTTCCGGCCGTGTCGGGCTCAAAGCAGCGTGCCTTGTCCCTCGCCCGTCGCCGTCGTGTCCACTGGTCTCCCGGTGCTCCGGGGCAGCCGCCGCGCGTCGCCGCCCGTCGTCGCCGGTCCACCCAGCAACTGCGTCATCCGGCGCGCGTTGCGCATCCCCCAGTCCTCGTAGTTGTTGTTGAAGAGGACGTGGACGGCGCCGGCACGCGCCTCGAGCTCGCGCACGCGCGAGACCCACTCCTCGAGCTCCGCGTCGCTGTAGAGGTACTTGAAGCGATCGGACGCGGCGCCGGTGCGGGCCTCCCACGTCGCCGCATTGCGGCCGTGCAGGCGCACGTAGGCGAGCGGCGCCGTCGCGGCGACGACCGGCGGCGTGCTTGAGCGAAAGCCTTGGGGCTCGTCGACGGAGACGTACGCGATGCCGGCGTCCTCGAGCAGTCGCAGCGTCGCCGGCGCCGCGTCCTCGTCCATCCAGCCGCCGCCGCGGAACTCCACGGCGACGGCGATGCCCGGGAGCCGAGAGGGGATCTCGCGGAGGTAGCGCTCGTTGGCGGCCCCGCGCACGAACCACGGCGGGAACTGGAAGAGCGCCGCCCCCAGGCGGCCGGCGGCGCGCAAGGGTGCAAGTGCGGTGCGGTGCACCGCCCAGAGGCGCTCGAGCGCATCCTCGTTGACGTCTTTGCGGTAGACGTTTAGTTTGCCGCGCGCGTCGCGCGTGACCGACTCGCGCAACCAGGCGGGCAGCCGCTCCGCACGCGCGGGGTGGCCGGTAAGCAGCGAGTACGCCTTGACGTCGAAGACGAAGTCGGCGGGGGTCCGCTCGACCCAGAGCCGGCTGTTCCGCTCGGAAGGCGGCGCGTAGTAGGTCGAGTCGACCTCGACGACGGGGAAGTGCGCGGCATAGAACCGCAGCCGGTCCTCGGGGCTGCTGACGCCCGGGGGATAGAACCGGCCGCAGGCGATCAGGCTCGGGTCGGTCCAGGAGCAACTGCCGACGAGGGTGCCGGTCATCGGTGGGAGGTCCCTCCCTCGGTCGCGGTGATGGACGGTCGTACACCTTGTGCCCGCGGGCCGCCCGTGTCTATACTCAGGCCGCGAGGCTTAGTCGGCGCCAGGGTCTCTGAAGACCATGTCCTCTTGTCGCCACGGCAGAGAGGCACTGAAGGGGGCGCCGCCGGCGGGCGGGCTGTCATGCGAGAGCCCGCCCTCCGTTTGTCCGGCATCGCGTTGACCGTCCAGGGGCCGTTTCCTATACTCTGCCTGCCCGTGTCGGAATGGCGGAATTGGTAGACGCGCTAGGTTGAGGGCCTAGTGAGGGCATAACCTCATGGGGGTTCAAGTCCCCCTTCCGACACCACTTCCCTTTCGCGCCCCGAAACCCGCCGACTGGTCGCTCGTGCTCTCGAGCGCGCCGCGCCGGCCGCCTCTCAGTCACTCGCGGACGTTGTGCCAGAGGGCGAGGCCCGTCTCTTCGTCGAAGCCGCGCTCGAGCGGCTCCCCGCCCGTCAGTTCCTGGAGGAAGAGCTCGCCGGCGAACACCACGCAGCCCGGGACCACGTGGCCGCCGAGGCAGGCTCCCTCGTGGTCGGCGAGCGTGGCGTGGACATGGACGGCGGTCGTCCCGTCGCGGCGCGACACGTTGCCGAGGAGTGCGACCAGCTCGAGGGGCTGGTCGAGATCCCGCTCAACGTAGACATGCGCGTCCTGGTCGTAGAAGGCCAGCCGGGCGCGCTGCAGGGCGCCGATCGCGGACACCTCGGCGGTCATGACGCCGTGCTCGTCGGCGACGGCGGCGATCGCCTCGAGCAGGTCGGCGCCGAGCGGCAGGCGCGCCACGAGGCGGCGGCCGCGGGCGAGCTCACGTGAAGCCATGGCGGTCCCTTCGGTGCGGATGATCACGAGTGTCGTCGCGAGTCTACCCCGGGACGCGGTTGCCGAGGGACGGCGGCGGGTATGAGCGCTCTGGACACCGGCGGCGCGGGCGCACGCCGGGCGCCGCCGTGACGCGACGGAGGGACGATGAGCGAGACGCGCAACCTGCGACACCCCGGCCCGGGCGACAAACAAGCCTGGCGCGACGCCTTCGATGAGCTCGACTTGCGCATGGACGCGCTTCGCCAGGCGTTCCTCGACGGAGTGCGGGCGTTCAACATCACGGATGAGATCGTGGAGCGCATCCACGCGCGGTTCGACGACCTGGGTGAGCAGGTCCACGCCATGCA
>CAZTMO010000290.1:0-2724 GCA_964615105.1 uncultured Thermoleophilia bacterium | reverse complement strand
GCCTTCACGGCGATGCGCGCCCGCGGCGCCAAGGTCACCGACATCGCCGCGATCGTCGTCGCGGCCGACGACGGCGTCATGCCGCAGACCGTCGAGGCCATCGACCACGCCAAAGCGGCGGGCGTCCCCACGGTGATCGTCGTCAACAAGATCGACAAGCCCGAGGCCAATATCGACCGTATCAAGCAGCAGCTCACCGAGTACGGCATCGTGCCCGAAGAGTGGGGCGGCGATACCGTGTTCGTCGAGGCCAGCGCCAAAAAGCGCATCGGCCTCGACAACTTCCTCGACATGCTGCTGCTCGTAGCCGAGATGGCCGATCTCAAGGCGAATCCCGACGCACCGGCCAGCGGCTACATCATCGAGTCGCGCCTCGACCCCGGGCGCGGCGTGGTCGCCACGATGCTCGTCAGCCGCGGCACGCTGCACGTCGGTGACGCGGTGGTCGCCGGCGAGGCGAGCGGCCGCGTGCGTGCGATGCGCGACTTCCGCGGCGAGCCGCTCAAGGCCGCGGGCCCGTCCACTCCCGTCGAGATCGTCGGCTTCGACGAGCTCCCGGCCGCGGGCGAGTTCTGCCGCGTCGTCAAGGACGAGCGCACGGCCCGCGCGATGGGCCACAAGCGCGCCAACCGCATCAGGACCGAGGCCCTCGCCCGCCAGCGCTCGCTCACCCTGGACGAGGTGTTCGCGCGCATCGCCGAAGGCAAGGTCCTCGACCTCAACCTCATCGTGAAGGCCGACGTCCAGGGCAGCCTCGAGGCGCTGACCGACGCGCTGCTCAAGATACAGCACCCAGAGGTCAAGGTGCGCGTCATCCACTCCGGTGTCGGCGGCGTGAACGAGTCCGACGTCATGCTGGCCGCCGCGTCGTCGGCGATCATCATCGGCTTCAACGTGCGACCCAGCGCCGCCGCCCAGACGCTCGCCGAGGGCGAGGGCGTCGACGTGCGCACCTATCGCGTGATCTACAAGGTCACCGAGGACATCACGGCGGCGCTTGTCGGCATGCTGAAGCCCGAGTACGAGGAGGTCGTGCTCGGGCAGGCCGAGGTGCGCCAGCTCTTCCGCGCCTCCAAGCTGGGCACGATCGCCGGCTGCATGGTCACACGCGGCGTCATCCAGCGCAACGCCGGCATCCGCGTGCTGCGCAACGACGTGGTCGTCCATGAGGGCAAGATCGCCTCTCTCAAGCGCTTCGCCGAAGACGTGCGCGAGGCCCAGGAGGGGTTCGAGTGCGGCATCCTGCTCGACGGCTTCAACGACATCAAGGACGGCGATGTGTTGGAGGCCTACGAGTCCCGAGAAGTCGCCCGTGAGGTCTGACGCCTGCATCGGCGTCCTCTTCGCGGAGCTGCACTTTCCCGGGAACCGGTCGCTCAAGGACAAGCGTGCGCCGCTGGACTCGCTGCGCGACGTCGTGCAGCACCGCTTCAAGGCGGGGTTCTCGGTCACCGGAGGGCTCGACTCGTGGCAGCGGGCTGAAGTGCTCATCGTGACCGCGGCCTCGTCGCTTGCCCAGGCGCGCGAGCGGGTCGATGAGATCGAGCGCTATCTGGACGGGCGCGACTATGATGTCTCGCGCACGCTCCTCAAGGCCGCCGAACCCGTGAGGTCGCTGTGGGACATCGACTGCGCAGGGTGAACGAGAGCGTCAAGGAGGTCGTCTCGGCGGCGATCGCCGACGGCCTCAAGGACCCGCGCGTCGGTTTCGTCACGGTGACCGGCGTCGAGACGACGCAGGACCTGCGTCACGCCAAGGTCTTCGTCAGCGTGCTCGGCGGGGCGAAGGAGAGAGCGGCGACGCTCGCAGGGCTCGAGGCGTCGCACGGCTACCTGCAGGCGCGTGTCAACGATGCCCTGCACCTGAAGCACACGCCGCGACTGGAGTTCCTCTACGACGACACGACCGACCGGGCGATGCGCATCGAAGCGCTGTTGCGGCGCGAGGCGGAAGTGCTCGGCGACGAAGCGCCCGAAGGGGCCGGGGAACACGCCGGGCCGCCTGATGATGAAGCGCAGGACGAGGCGCGCGAAACGCGCGCGGCGGCCGGCGGCGGAGAAGAGGGCGGAGGATGAAAGCCCTCGCCGCCGATCTCGACGCCCTCTGCCGCCACATGCGCGCCGTCGCGCGCGTCGCCCTCGCCGTACACGAGAAGCCCGACCTCGACGCGCTGGGTGCTGCCGCGGGGATGCTCGACCTGTTCGCACAGCTGGGCACGCCGGCGACGCTGTGCGTCGCCGACGGGGAGCTGCTGCCGTTCGAGGACTTCATGCTCCCGGGCGGTATGGTCGAGCGCCGCGCGCCGGCCGCCGGCGAGGCGCTCTACGCGCTCGACAGCGGCTCGCTGCCGCGGCTCGCCCTCGACCTCGGCGGGTGGCGCGGCGAGGTGGTCGACATCGACCATCACCACGACAATACGCGCTTCGGCGACCTCGTGCTCCTGCGCCCGGAGGCGAGCAGCACGAGCGAGATCGTCTGCGACGTGGCCCGCGCCCTCGGCCATGCGCCCGGCGCCTTCGCGGCCACGGCTCTCTACGCCGGCATCTCGTTCGACACCGGGCACTTCCGGCACGCGAACACCGGCGCGGCGACGTTCGCCACCGCCTCCTGGCTCGTCGGGCTGGGTGTGGACGTCACGCGGGTCTACCAGTAGCTCTACGAGCGGCGCGGCGCCGGCGCCGTGCGCCTCCAGGGGCGCGCGCTGGCCGGCATGCCCGCCGCGG
>CAZTMO010000289.1:0-2731 GCA_964615105.1 uncultured Thermoleophilia bacterium | reverse complement strand
GCGGCGAGCTCATCGAGATCCTCGACTTCGCCGCCCTGCGCCGTCTGGCGCAGCAGTAGGGCGCGGCCTGCGTGCGCCGCCGCCGCCCGGCGGCGTCACGTCAGGCCGCGCAGCACCTCGGCCACGCCGGCCTCGACGCCGATCGCCGCGTCGCCGTACTCAAGGAAGCGGTCGCCGAAGACGGGCCGCTCGCGCACCAGGAAGGTCCCCAAGGCGATCGGCCCGTCCGCGACATAGTCCCATTCGCGGATCCTGGCCAGCGCCCGCGTCTCGTCGCGCGGGTCATGCCCATCCAGCTCGTAGACGCGCGGGTTGTAGACGTCGTACATGTTGCGGAAGGTGACGCACACCTGCAGCGTGTCGACGAGGCTGAAGCCGCGATGGTCGATGGCCTCACGGTACAACCTCTTGAGCAGCGGGATACCGTGGCTGTAACCGCGCCCGAGCCACGTGGCCCCGGCGACCGCGAGCAGCTCGAGCGGGTTGAACGGCGTGCTCTCGCTGCCGTACGGGGTCGAGCGCCCCCGATAGCCGGACGGAGTCATCGGCCCCGCCTGGCCGACAGTGAGGGCGTAAACGCCGTTGTCGTGGACGATCACCGTGAGGTCGACGTTCCGCTTGGCGGCGAAGAGCAGGTGCTCGATGCCCTCGGCGTACGCGCCGCCGTCGCCGATGTGCACGACGACCGTCAGCTGCGGGTTCGCGAGCTTGACCCCCACCGCCGTGGGGATCGCCCTCCCGTGCAGCGAGTCGAAGCTGTTGACACCGACGTAGTCGATGATCTTGCTGCTGCACCCGATGTCGGCGACGACGACGATGTCCTCCCGTCGCGTCCCGGCGGCGATGAGCTCGCCGAAGACGGCCTTGATCGCGTTAAGGACGGCGAAGTTGCCGCACCCGGGGCACCAGGTGTTCTTCGCGTAGGTGCCGAGCGTGGTCATGCCAAGGCCTCCTCGACGCGGCGACGCAGGTCGCCGACTCCCCAGGGCCGGCCGTCGTAGCGCAGCAGCGTGTCGTCGACGCGTAGGCCGTGCCGGCGCAACAGGCCGGCGAGCTGGCCGGTCGCGTTCATCTCGGCGACCACGACCTTCTCGCTGCCGGCGAGGGCCTCCGCAAGCTGGCGCTGCGGAAACGGCCAGAGGACGACCGGCTGGACGACGCGGATGTCGGTGAGCCCGGCGATCTCGCGCAGCGCGCCGACCGGCGACCCCCAGGTGACGACGGTACGCGGCGCCGTCGCGGCGCCGTAGACGTTCACGGCGGGCAGCCGGTCGAGCTCCTCGGCCACCACCCGCCCCTTGCGCAACAACTTGTCCTGCATGGCGACGGCGGTCGCCGGGTCCTCGGTCGTGACGCCGTATTCGTCGTGCGTGTAGCTGTCGACCTTGACGACGGCGCCGTCACGCCCCGGGAATGCGAGCGGCGACACGCCGTCGTCGGTCAGAACGTACCGCTTGTAGGCGAGATCGGGGGACGCGTCCATCGGCGTCCCGTCCCACTCTTTGTGACCCAGACGCGGAAGGACGGGGACCTCGTCGGCGACGAAGCTCTGCGCGTTGTCGTTGAGTGTGCGATCGCTGATCACAATGACGGGTACTTGGTATTTCCAGGCCAGATCCATGGCGAGGGTGCTCCAGGCGTAGGCCTGCTCGACGTCGCCGGGGGCGATCACGGCGCGCGGGAACTCGCCATGGCCGGCGGTGAGCGCGAACTCGAGGTCGCCCTGGGCGGTGTAGGTCGGCAGGCCGGTGCTGGGGCCGGGCCGCTGGCCGAGCATGACGACGATCGGCAGCTCGGCTTGCCCGGCCATGCTGAGGCCTTCGACCATGAGGGCGAACCCGCCGCCCGACGTGCCGACGGCGGCGCGTTCGCCCGCATACGCATGTCCGAGCGCCATGAGCATGGCGGCGATCTCGCCCTCGGGCTGTACGACCTTGAGGGCGAACCGCGGCGCCTGTCGTGCGAGGAAGTGCAGAAGCCCGCTGGAGGGAGTCATCGGGTAGCCGGCGTAAGCCTTGAGTCCGCCGCGGACGAGACCGAGGCCGACGGCCTCGAGGCCGCCCACGACCGGGACCGGTCCGCCGCCCGGCAGATCGATGAGCAGCTTCTCGGTCGCGGCGTCGTACCCGCGGCGCGCGACCTTGAGGTTCAGCTCGGTCTTCTTCGGCTGATAGCGGGTGATCACGTCCTCGAGCACCATCCACGGGATCGAGATCGCCTTGCAGAAGGCCCCAAGGATCGTCGTGTTGCGCATCACCGACGGCGCCTGCTCCTGTTCGAGGATCGTCGCGATGGGGATGCCGGTCCTGAACGCGTGCGCCACGGGCGGAAGATCGGCCGCCTTGATGGATCCGCTGTCGTACACCGTGACCGGCCGCTGCTTCAGCCGCCACTCATGAGTGGTCAGCGTCTCCTTGTTCAGCGCGATGAGGACGTTGACGTGGTCGCGGTGCGCCGCGATGCGGCCGCGATGCGCACGGACGATGGCGAAGTTGTGACCGCCGCGGATGAGCGAGGGCGAGTCGGTATGACGGTACAGGCGGTAGCCCAGCTCGTTGAGCAGGTGGGCGATCATGCCGCCGGCTTCGGTGATCCCGTCGCCGGCCTTGCCGCCGATGAGCACTGAGAACGAGTCCAAGAAGCCTCCGGGTCGCGGTCGCGCGGTCCGCTCCCCTTGTACCCGCTGGTCGCGCCCGCGAACGCTGCCGGGCGCGCCGCGCACGCAACAGCG
>CAZTMO010000288.1:0-2738 GCA_964615105.1 uncultured Thermoleophilia bacterium | reverse complement strand
AGCCGCGCCGGCATCACGACGCCGGCGCGGGCGGCGCGCGCGATCACGCCCCGGAGGCGCGACGTGGAGACGGTGCGGCTCATATCGTCACCGGGCATCGGCGGCGCCGCGCCCGCGCCGTCAGCGCGCGGCGCCCGGACCGTCGACGTCCTCGGGCTTGTAGGGCTTGCCGCAGGTCATCTTGCCCTCGGGGCAGTCGCCGTACAGGCAGCCGGGCCCGGTGCCGTCGAAGAGGTTGGGAGCGATGCCCTTGAGCATGCCGCGCATCGTCCACGCGAGGTCGCGGATCTCCCACTGCGCCCGGTTGCAGCAGCGCACGTACAGGAAGTGGCGCAGCTCGCGGGCGTTCATCGTCACGACGATCTTGGTCTCGGCGGCGTTGGGGAGCACGAAACGGGCGTCCTCTTGCACGCTCTCCTTGCCGCGGCCCTCGGCCAGGCCGAGCTCGACGAGCCTGTCGTAGGCCGCCCTCGCGTGCTCCATCGCCTCGAGGAAGACCTGCTTCGCCTCGGCGTCGGCGGCGATCGTCGGGGGCACGACGAAGCTGTCACCGGCGCCGAAGTTCACGTAGCGCTGCGACTGCTGGTTATAGCTGGCCACGCGGTGCCGCACGAGCTGGTGCGTGCAGGCGCGCGAGACGCCGTCGACGGCGAACGTGAACGAGGCGTGTTCGAGGGCCGAGTGGTGGCCGGAGCGGACGAGGATACGCACGAGCTTCGCGACGTCCTCGTCCGTCATCTCCTGCTTAAGCTCGGCCGCCGACACCGGGGCGTAGCAGAGTCGCCCGGCGATCGCCACCGCGCGGTCGGGGTCGGGGGTGTGCTGCAGCAGGGTGACCTGGAGCTGCGCACTCATGGCACCGCCCCCGTCAGGCCTTGCTCGGCTGGGCCTTCTTGTCGTAGCGGCGCTTGAAACGCTCCACGCGGCCGCCCGAGTCGACGAGCTTCTGCTTGCCCGTGTAGAACGGGTGGCACTGCGAGCAGAGCTCGACGTGCAGCTCCGGCTTGGTGCTGCGCGTCGTGAACGTGTTGCCGCACGAGCAGCGCACCGTCGCCTCGACGTACTGCGGGTGGATGTCCTTCTTCATGCCGATGCGTCCCTTCTCGGTCATGTGGAGTTGCAGACACGGCCCCTCGGGGGCCGGAGCGGTATGGTAGCACGATTTCCGGTGGCCCTGCTCGTCACGACCGGCGAGAGCGGGGATGCAGGCGGCCCGCGAGCAGGTTGCTGATGCGGTTCTTGGCGGTGGTGCGCTGGGCGACGAAGCGCCACCTGAGGCGCACGAGGTCGCGCAGCTCGCGGACGTCGGGCGGCGTGCCAGCTGCCCGTGGTCTCGAGGACCACGGCGCAGTCGGCTGCGGGGACGAGGGCGGCTACCGCCTGGGTCGGTACGCTGCCTTCGCCGAGGATCTGGCCGGCGGGGTCCATGAGGCAGTACTGGGTGCGAATCTTGTGGACGTCGAGCCCCGGGTAGTAGGTTGGCATCGGCGCTCCCCCTCCCTGTCGACGATGGCTACGACGACAGTGTCGGTGGAGCGTCCTTTTCATGCCATCTTGTTAGGCGGAAGACGTCGACTCACGGGCAAGGCGCTGCAAGCGCAACGCGATGAGCACGAACCACACGAGGAACGGCGCCAGCGAGCCAAGCGCGAAGATGAGCCCGATCGTGCCGACGGTCGATGGCACGAGCATCATGGCCCCCTGCAGCAGTCCAGCGGTTGCCGTCGCCCGTGAGAACACCGCGCTGCGCAGCATCGCGAACGATACGAGAAGGCCGGCGACACCCATCAGCAAGTAGTGGACGATGAACGCCGAGCCTTGGAAGTCGGCGAGGACGGCCTGACCCGCTGCGACTGTGCCCTGCGAAGGATAGTACGCACTCAACGCCAGCATCGAAAGCGCCGGATTCGCCGTGAAGTATGCGGTGATCGCGATAAGCGCAAACACCGTCCCCATCAGAGCGAGCACCGGTTGGACATGTCGAAGGACAATGTAGAGCGCGAGGAACACGACCGCGATCAATAGATAGTCGACGAGCATCAGACCATCGAGTTCGACGAATCCCAATACCGGATTGGAGCGCAGCATCTCGAAGATGGCCCCGGTCGCGGACGATGATGGCTGGAAGCTGGGCGGCGGCCAAACCGCGAACACGATGATCTGGACCACGGTCACGACTGCGGTGAGGAGCGACGCGATGGAGGCCACGCGAAAGAGGAGCGCCCATGAAGCCTGAGGTTCCCCTACGTCCCCGACCTGTGTCTGAGTCACCTTCAACTTGGGCCTCCGCGCCATCCGATGTCGCTGACTTCCCGCCCAACGTCCAGCCAATGAGCTGCGCCGGCTGCGGCTGGAGAGTACACCACGCTCCCTGGGCGCCTGCTCGATTCGCCTGTCAGCACCCTGACCTCAACTGGCGACCTTGAGTGGCCGGACGACCTGCGTCGGCCGACTGCGCGCGAGGTCGTGTGCCGCCTGCAGGTTGAGCCAGTACTCGGGCGTGGTGTTGAGTGCCTGGGCCAGCAGCCAAGCGGTCTCGGGCGTGACGCCGCGCTTGCCGCGCACAAGCTCGTTGACGCGCTGCACGGGAACGCCGAGGTGCGCCGCCAAGGCGACCTGCGAGGTGCCCAGCGGAGCGAGGAACTCCTGCGCGAGGATCACGCCGGGATGGGTGGGGATGCGGTTCTCGGGGATCACGGTGTGCCTCCCTTCAGTGGTAGTCGGTCAGGCGCACGTCG
>CAZTMO010000287.1:0-2740 GCA_964615105.1 uncultured Thermoleophilia bacterium | reverse complement strand
CCTGATACGCCGCTTGGCCTCCCTCAGCCTCCCGACGCCTCGCGCGCGATGCGCTCCGCCTCGCGGTGCGGCACGCCGAGGCATATCCGCAGCGCGGCCGCCGTGTCGCGCTTCGACAGCCCGCGGTCGAGCAGCGCGGCCGCGGCGGCCGCGATCTGCGCCGCGCTGCGCGCGTCCTCTTCCAGGGCAGGACCGAGATCCACCACCAGCGTGATCTCGCCGCGCACGGCGGCGGCAAGCGGCGTCGCGTCGGGGCTGCTCACGGGGTACCGGGAGCTGAGCTCGAGCAGCGTGCCGCGCACGACTTCCTCGTGCACCTTGGTGAGCTCGCGGCAGAC
Organism: uncultured Thermoleophilia bacterium; assembly: GCA_964615105.1. Classification (GTDB taxonomy): domain Bacteria; phylum Actinomycetota; class Thermoleophilia; order UBA2241; family UBA2241; genus UBA2241. The sequence goes on along the minus strand of CAZTMO010000287.1, from coordinate 2,402 downwards.
AGCCGCCCGCAGCGCGGGCGCCTGGGCCGCGAGCACGGCGAGGCTGCCCGGCAGGCGCTGCCCCGTCTCGAACGCGACCACGAGCCCGCCGCAACGACGCCACGCCGCGAGCGCCTCCTCGAGCGCAGCGCGTCGGCGCGGGAGATAGCCGACGAAGCGAAAACCGTCGCCTTCGAGGCCGGCGGCGACCAGCGCCGTGATGACGGCGGACGGCCCCGGCAACACGGTGACCTCCAGACCCTCCCGGATGGCCCGGATCACCAGGTGCATGCCCGGGTCCTGTACGCCGGGGGTGCCGGCATCGGTCACGAGGGCGACGTCCCTGCCCTCGCGGAGCAGGGCGAGGACCTCGTCCGTCTTCTGCGCCTCGTTGTGTTTGAAGAGGCTCGTGAGCGGCTTGCGCAGGCCGAGGTGCGTCAGGAGCTTGCGCGTGCGCCGCGTGTCCTCCGCGGCGACCAGCTCGACGGCGCCCAGCGCCTCCGCCACGCGCGGCGTCACGTCACCGAGGTTGCCGATGGGCGTCGCACAGACGAACAGCATCTAGAGCCCCCTTTCGATGAAGACGACGTCGTAGGCGCGGCCGGCGATGACCGCCTGCTCACGTGCCGCGCCGGCCACACTGAAGCCCAGCGCGAGGTGGAAGGCGAGCGACTCCGCGTTGTCGGCGCGCACGTCGGTGAAGACCCGTGTGAAGCCGTGCGCGCGGGCGAGCGCGGCGGTCCGTTCCCAGAGCGTGCGTCCGAGGCCGCGCCGCCGCCATGCGGCGTCGACCCACGTGCCCATGACGCAGACGTGGTCGTGCGCCGCCATGCCGGCGGCGTAGGGCGCGAAGACCTGCGCCGCGACGATCGCCCTGGATTGGCACGCCTTCCCCGCCGCCCCGGCGCGGCCCGTCTCTCCCGCCGCCGCCGGCGCTGCTACCGCCTCGGCGACGAAGAAACCGCCGCGCGGCGGCAGCGCGGCGAGAAAGGCGCGCTCCTCCTCGTCCGAGAACGACCCGGTGAGCAGCACCGGCGCGCCCTCGGCGATCACCCCGTTGATGAGCCTGGCGACGCCGGGCGCGTCGCCGATCGTGCCTTCGCGGACGGCGAAGGGAGCGTTCACGACGACGCCTCCGCCGCAGGCCCGGCGGAGATGTCCAGCCCGGTGACCCGGTACCCGCGCTTCGCCAGCTCCACCGCGTGCCGACCGGTGCCGCAGCCCACGTCGAGGATCCGCGTGCCGGCCGGCAGGCCCAGGACCTCGACCAGAAACGCGGCCTCCCGCACGCTGTCGGTCGTGAACGCCTCGTTCATGTACCGCGGCGCGTAGCTGTCGAAGAACTCGCGCCACACGTCGTCCGTCATCGTCCTCCGTCCCTCGGAGCACTCTTCGCCGTCCGGCACCTCCCGGCCTACCGCTCGCTCCAGACAGGGCGCGTCACGAAGCGCGGCGACGCCACGCCGCGACGGTAGGCCTGGAGGGCGGCTCGGGACGAGTCGATGCGCAGGTCGGTCACGCTCCCGTCGGCCTCGCGCCAATCCTCGTGCCAGTAGCTCACGGCCTTGACCCGCGACCAGCGACCATTCCTCAATGCGCGCAGGGCATTGCGGATCCATCCGGCCTTGGTGCCGTGTGAAGGACGTTGCGCGATCCCCCACTCAAGCACCGCGATCGGCTTGTCGACCGAGAGCGAACACAGCGCCGGGCACGCTTCGTCGAGCAGCCGCCTGAAGCTGCCGTAGTACTCGCCGGCGCGCTGGCTGCCGTAGATACTGACGCCGATCCAGTCGACGTAGTCGTCGCCGGGATAGTACGCGGAGGGCGTGTTCCACGCCCTCCGCGGCCACGAATCGCCGTTCACGTGGAAGACCCACGTCAGGTCGCTCGCACCGGCGCCTCTCGCGAGCTCGACGAGATGACGGTAGGCGTCGCGGAAGCGCTCTGGGCCGTCGGCCAGCTCGGGGTCGCCATAGCCCGTCGTCGTCCCGCCGCCGTTCCAGCGTCCGTTCCATGGGAACCAGTCGCCGTTCACCTCCGTCCCGAACTCCACGAGCATCGGGATGCTCGCGTCGCGCGCCGCCGTGAACCACGTGGTGAGATCGGCGTCGAACGCGCCGTCGATGATGCGCTGCAGGGTGTAGACGGGGTCCGGACCGCCGGACCGCCAGGTCGAACGTGCCATGAGCCGGACGAAGGGGACTCTGCCGGCATCGTGGATGATCCTCACGTTCCGGGAGGGGAAGCGGATGCGGCCCATCCAGTTGTCGCTGAAGTACACCCACGTGAGACGCCTTCCGGCCAGACGCTCGAAACGCCGGATGCGGAACGCGGCCACCTTGTCTTCGCTGCCGACGAAGTCGGGGTAGGCCGCGTGGTACACGCCGCGCGCCGGCGGCAGCAGCTTGACGGCGGCCGCCGAC
>CAZTMO010000286.1:0-2748 GCA_964615105.1 uncultured Thermoleophilia bacterium | reverse complement strand
ACTCGACAATGGTGAACTTGTACGGCCCGGTCGGCGTGAGCTGCACGTAGTTCAGGGTGAGCAGCTCGAACACCCGGCGACGCGCGTCGTCCATCGCCGCGAGGTCGAGCCCGGTGATCGGCGAGATGACCTGCGACGCCTCCTCGGTCGGCAGGCCGAGCACGCGGCGCGTGAAGTCGACGAGGTAGGCGGCGTACTCGGTGTCGGTGAGCGCCTTGCGGTCGTAGACCGAGTCGCCCTCGTAGAGCGCGGCGCCCTCGCCCATCGACGGGTCGGCGTGGACATAGCCGTACTCGCGCAGGAAGGGCGAGGTCGAGTCGACGCCGACCTGCTCGCCGTTGTGCATGAGCAGGACGTTGTAGGCCTTGAACGGGTGGGCGCCGGCCGGGTTGCCGCGACCCTCAGCGTCGATCGCCGGCGAGTTCGTGGGGTAGCGGTGGTGCATGCCCCAGACGTGGGCGTGGAGGGCCGGTGACGCGAAGGTCCGCCCCCGGACGGTCACCTCGACACCGCGATCCCGCGTGTCACTCTCGCCGACGGCCCCGCAAGGGACGGAGCCCGGGTAAGCCGCCCAGAAGCGGTCGAAGGCGAAGTACTCGGGGATCATGTGCGTCCAGCCCGAGATCTTGACGGCGGCGAGGTCCTGTCCCATCGAGACCAGGTAGCCGCGGCGCTTGTCCGCGTACTTGCCCGCAGGCGCACCCGGATCGGCGTGCGTGCGGTAGAAGCGCGAGTCGACGACGTGGCCGAGGACGGTGAAGTACTCCTCGCGGACGTCGGCGAGAAAAGCGTCGAGGCGGGTCCGGACGGCGGGCGGGGCGGCCGCCGCAGGCACGCCGCCCGCCTCGAGCGCGTCGAGCGCCGCCAGCAGCTCCGCCTCGTCAAGGTCGCCGTACTTGGTCCGTCGCTGAAGCCACTCCGGACTCGCCACAAGACGCCGCCCGTAGCGCGCCACGACGGACGGCTCGAGATCGACGAAGAAGAGGTGGAAGTCGCCCGGGTCCTCGCGCAGGTCGGCGAGCCTCCAGCCATCCTCTCCGGCGTAGCGCTCGCGCACGGGCAGGCGAAAGGCGTCGCGGCGGGCGAGCACGTCGTCCGCGGCGAGCCCGGCCCCGTCGGCGGCGTAAAACCGGCAGCCGCCGAGATGCCCGAGCATCGCCCGCAACGTCTCGTCCCGGTCGGGGCCGATCGTGTTCACGACGAGGCACGTCTTGTCGCGCAGCGGTGGCGGCGCGAAGCCGGCGAAGTCGATGCCGCCGCCGCGGTTGTTGCCGCCGTTGTACGAGAGCCGCGCCGCCTCCCACACAGCGTCGACGGTCACGGGCTCGCTGACGGCGAGCGAGCCGACGCGACAGGAGTCGTGCTCGGGCTGGGGCGGGCCGGCCGGCGCAGCAGCGCCCGCCCTACGGCCGCGCTCGCCGGCGTCGTCGCGCCCTACCCCCTCGTCCCACACCGGCATTTCGAGCAGGTCCACCCTCCCGCGCAGCAGGCGGATGTCGTCGATGAGCTCGTCCGCGTGCAGGACCATCCCGTTCTCGTCGAGCGCTCCACTCTCGCGGTTGAGCGCGTCGACGAGCACGGCCAGCTTGACCAGGTCGAGAACCGCCCAGTTGTGTGAGCGCCGCGTCATGAGCGCGCGGTCGTTCTGGACCATGAGCTCCTGCTTGGTCGTGATGCCGCCGCGCGGACAGTCGAGGTGGCAGTTGCCGCACTGCGTGCAGCCGAAGGCGACCGCCTTGCCGATGCTCGCCTCGTAGAGGGCGTCCGCCCCCGCGATGATGACCTTGATCATGTCGAGCTCGCCGCGCAGACCGCCGGAGGCGAAGAGCCGCGTCCCGCCCCGGGCGCCGAACGGCACCCCGTTGAGGTCGCGGATGGGTCGGAGCTCACCGCTCCCGTCGAGATCGACCCTCTCCCCCATCAGGGCGTGATGCGTGTGGAGGATCGTGCGAAAGACGTCCGGCCAGCCGACGTGCGACGAGTCGGCGTGGTAGTTACCCGAGCCGCCGAGGCCGGCATCGACGAGGAGGTAGTCGACGACGAAGTTGCTCCACATGCCGGCGGCGACGTACTTGGTGTAGGTCGAGCCGGTGATCTTTATCCCGCAGTGGTTGTGGTATAGGAGCCAGAGCCAGACCTCGGCCGGCATGTCCTCGATCGAGTAGATGTCGTGCTTCGGGTCGGGGCTCAGGGCGTCGGTGCCGACGGGGATGTTGCGCGCCTTCGACACCGTGGGCGTGACCTTGGCCCCCGAGAGGCGGCCGCCCTTGCCGGGCTTCGCCCCCTGGTTGATCTTGATCTCGACGTCGCGGACCTTGCGCAGGTCGGCGCCGGTGATGCCGAAGTGACCGGAGGCGGCCTGGAGGCTCTCCCACTTCATGTCCTCATCGGAGGAGAGCCTGAGCGGGCCGCCCTCTCCCGACGAGGTCATCGTCAACCCGGCGTTGCCTTCGACGCGGGCGACGAGGAAGTCCTCGCTGGCAGCGCCGAGTGAGGTCGAGGCGTGGCAGACAGGACCGTGCCAGATCGGTTCGCGGATCGCGAGGCCGGTCAGGACGAGTCCTCCGCGCGGGTCGCGCTTGAGCACCACGGCGCCGTCGGCCGAGGCGCGCAGCACGCCGACGCCGTGCGCGCCGTGACCGACGGCGGTCAGCGCCAGCTCGCTCGTCGAGCCGTCCGCAGCGACGGCGCGCAGGGTCAACGGTCTGTGAGAAGGAGCGCCGGGGGACGCGCCGGCCGGCCCGCCTT
>CAZTMO010000285.1:0-2797 GCA_964615105.1 uncultured Thermoleophilia bacterium | reverse complement strand
CGTCGCCGAGCACCGCGACGGCGCTGTCGTTGGTCTCCAGCGCGTCGTAGAAGGCGACCTCGTCCTCGGTCAGGCCGAGCTGCGCGCCGCGCTCCCCGGCCTCCCGGATGTCCTTGGCGAGCGCGATCAGCTCCTCGATGACCTGCGCCGAGGTGATGGCGCGGTTCCGGTACTGGATCACGGCGCTCTGCAGCATCTCCGAGAAGCGCCGCGACTCGACGAGGTTGCGACGGAAGCGCACTTTGACCTCGTCGCGCAGCAGCTTCTCGAGCATCTCGACGGCGAGGTTGCGGCGCGGCATGTCGCGTACTTCGGCGAGGAACCTCTCGTCCAGCACCGACACGTCGGGGTGCTCCAGGCCGGCGACGGCGAAGATGTCGACCACCTCGTCGGTGGACACGGCCTTCGAGACGATCTGCCGGACGGCGAGGTCCAGCGCCTCGTTCGAGGCTTGACCAGCGGAGTCGCCCTTCATCAGGGCCGCGCGGACGGTCTGGAAGTAGGCCACCTCGTCGCGGATGCGGAGGGCGTCGCGGTGCGGCACGGCGAGGGAGAAGGCGCGACTGAGCGCCGTGACGGTCTCGACGAACCGGCGCCTGCCGTCCTCGAGGCCGAGCACGAACTCCTTGCCGTCGCCGATGAGGCACAGCTTCTCGTCGTGCGTGCCCTGCAGCCAGACGTCGACGAAGTCGAAGCCGTGGAGCATGTCGCGGACGATCTCGTACTTCTCGAGCATGACCGCCACAGCCGCCGCCTGGTCGACGACGGGCTCGCCCGTGCCGCCGCCGTCGGTGTAGTCGTTAAGAGCCTGCTTGAGCTGATAGGCGATGCCGAGGTAATCGACGATCACGCCGCCCTGCTTCTCGCGGAACACGCGGTTCACGCGGGCGATCGCCTGCATGAGGCCGTGCCCGCGCATCGGCTTGTCGATGTACATGGTCGCGAGACTGGGCGCGTCGAAGCCGGTGAGCCACATGTCGCGGACGATGACCAGCTTGAACGGGTCGTCCGGGTCCTTGAAGCGGCGGGCCAGCGCCTCGCGGCGCGGCTTGTTGCGGATGTGCTGCTGCCAGTCGAGCGGGTCGGAGGAGGAGCCGGTCATCACCACCTTGACGGCGCCGACCTCGTCGCCCGCGTCGGCGCCGGCCTCCGCCCCATGCCACTCCGGGCGCAGCTTCACGATCTCGGCGTACAGATCGACGCAGATGCGCCGGCTCATGCAGACGACCATGCCCTTCATGGGCGTTGCCGGATCGCCGGCCTGACGCTCCTCGAAGTGCTCGACCAGGTCCTTCGCGACCAGTTCGAGCCGCCGCTCCGTCCCCACCATGGCCTCGATGCGTGCCCATTTGCTCTTGAGCTTCTCGCGGCGCTGCACCTCTTCGCTCTCGGTGAGCTCCTCGAACGCCGCGTCGACCACCGGTTTCTGGCTCTCGGGGAGGTCGATCTCGGCGAGGCGGCCCTCGTAGAAGATAGGCACGGTGGCGCCGTCCTCGACCGCCCGCTGGATGTCGTAGGTGTCGATGTACTCGCCGAACACGGCGCGCGTGTTCTTGTCGGTGAGCTCGATGGGCGTGCCGGTGAAGCCGATGAACGAGGCGTTCGGCAGCGCGTCGCGCATATGCCGGGCGAACCCGTCGATGAAGTCGTACTGGCTGCGGTGCGCCTCGTCGGCGACGACTACGATGTTGGCGCGCTCGCTCAGCAGCGGATGAGCCCCGCCGCGCTCGTCCGGCATGAACTTCTGGATGGTGGTGAAGACGACGCCGCCCGAGGCGACCTGCAGCTTGAGGCGCAGGTCCTCCCTGCTCTGCGCCTGCACCGGCTTCTGACGCAGCAGCTCATGGCAGGCCGCGAAGGTGCCGAACAGCTGGTCGTCCAGGTCCAGCCGGTCGGTGAGGACGACCAGCGTCGGGTTGGCCATCCGCGGCTGCTGCACGAGCTTGCCGGCGTAGAACGCCATCGAGAGGCTCTTGCCGCTGCCCTGCGTGTGCCAGACGACGCCGACGCGATGGTCCTCCTCGACCGCGCGGACGGTGGCCTCCACTGCCTTGTTCACGGCCCAGTACTGATGGTACGCGGCCATCTTCTTGGCCACGCTCGGGCCGTCAGTCTCGAAGACGTTGAAGTAGCGGACGAGGTCGAGGAAGCGACGCTTCTCGAAGATGCCGTTGACGAGCGTCTTGAGCTCCGGCGTGCCCTTGTCGGCGACTTCAGCGCCGTCGACGGTGCGCCACGGCATGAACCGCTCCCAGGGAGCGGTCAGCGTGCCGTGGCGCGCCTCGATACCGTCGCTCGCGACGAGCAGTTCGTTGCAGACGAACAGGCTCGAGACGGTGTTCTTGTAGGTCTGGAGCTGCTGGAAGGCCTTCTTCGTGGTGGCGGTCACGTCGGCCGGGTTCTTGAGCTCGATCACGGCCAGCGGCAGGCCGTTGACAAAACAGACGACGTCCGGCCGCTTGGTCGTCTTGCCTTCCTTGACCGTGAACTGGTTGACGGCGAGCCAGTGGTTGGCGTCGACGTCGTCGAAGTCGACGAGCCATGCCTTGTCGCCAGCGATGCTGCCGTCGGGTCGCGTGTACTCGACGTCGATGCCTTCGACGAGCAGGCGGTGGAAGCGGTGGTTGTTCTCGACGAGGTTCGGCGAGTCCGGGGCGAGGACCCTCTTCATCGCGTCGTCGATCGCCGACGGCGGCAGCTGCGGGTTGATGCGCTCGAGCGCGGCGCGCAGGCGCCGAGAGAGGACGACTTCGGTGAAGTCGTCCCGCTCGGCGCCCAACTTCTCCGGCTCGACGTC
>CAZTMO010000284.1:0-2802 GCA_964615105.1 uncultured Thermoleophilia bacterium | reverse complement strand
CGACCGCGCCCCGTCCTCACCGTGCTGGCGTGGCTCCTCGGCGCCGGAGCCGCCGTCGCGGCCACCATGGCCTTCTGGCGCTTCGGACGTCAGCCGCTGCAGGACCTATGGTCGGTGTTGGACCTCGCCCGAGCGACCGGCGATGTGCCGCGCTGGATGCTCGTGGGCGCCCCGACCGTCATCGCCGTGGCCGGCAGCGTGGTGACGGTCTATCTCGCCTTCGGCCGCCGCCTCGCCCTCAAGATCGTCGGCCTCGTCGTGATGACCGCCGTGCTCGCCGTCCCGGGGTTCGCGCTGGGCTGGACCAACGGGACGCTCGGCGACATGGGCGATCGCAACGTCGCGGTCCAGGAGACCGTCAAGCACGCGCGCAAGAAACTGCAGCCGCCGCTGCCCGGCGAGGCGGTCAACATCCTTCTGATCGGCAGCGACACGCGTCCCGACGATCCCGGGAGAGCCGACACCCTCCTCCTCGTGCGTCTCGACCCGGACACGAAGAGCATCACCATGCTGTCCTTCCCGCGCGACCTGTACGTCGAGTTGCCGGGTCGCGGCTACGACAAGATCAACGCCGCCTACCCGTACGGCGGGGCGGCGCTGTGCGTGGAGACGGTCGGACAGCTCACCGGGCTGCCGATCCATCACTTCATGGAGGTCGACTTCGGCGGCTTCTGGCACGTCGTCAACATCCTCGGCGGCGTCTACTACCCGGTCGACCGTCGTTACTACAACCCCGAGAGCAGTTCCTGGAAGTCCATCGACATCGAGCCCGGGTACCAACTGCTGAAGGGCCACGACGCGCTCGATTTCGTGCGCTACCGCCACGACCGGCGGGGCGACTTCACGCGTATGCAACGACAGCAGACCTTTCTCAAGGAACTCCAACGCCAGTCCGGGCGCTGGAACAAGGACTGGAAGAAGGTCACGAAGCTGCTGACGGCGGTCACCGGTCAGGTCACGTCGGACCTCGATTCGCTCGACTCGCTGCTTCCGCTCGCCAGCCTCGCCCTCACGTTGAACACCAGTAACGTGCACCTGGTGCACCTCGAGGGGTCGGAGCAGATGATGGGGGACGTCTCGTACGTGGTGGCGTCCGACTACGAGGTCCAGGCCGCGGTCACCGAGTTCTCCAACCCGACGCAGGCCCCGGTCAGCGGCGGCGGCAAGGTCCTGCCGAAGAAGGCCTACCGGGTGCGCGTGTTCAACGGAAGCGGCGTGCCGGGCATCGCCGCCGCCACCTCCCAGCAACTGCGCGCGCTCGGCTACAACGCGAAGGGGGTCGGGAACGCCGCGTCGTTCGACTACACGACCACGGTCGTGTACGCGCCGAAGGGGATGCGCGCGACGGCGCAGCAGTTCACGCGCCTCCTCGCGCCGGCTGAGCTGCAGCTCCTGCCCAGGACGCCGGGCATGCTCGACGGCGTCACGGTCGTCGTCGGCTCGTCGTTCGACGGCACGATCTCGGTGCCGGAGCCGGTGGCGGAGACCCCGACGATCGTCGCCACTGTCGGGCGTTACGACGAGGCGGGATGGCGGGCGCTCGACGACCAGACGCCCATGAGGCTGCAGATGCCGGGCGTCTGGGCGTCGGGGTTCTCGTACGACGAGTTCAGAGCCTACCGGGTCCCGACGACGACCGGACGCCAGGCCGCGGCGGCCGTCGCCGTCGCGACGACCCCGCGGGGCGGGTACTTCAGCTTCCAGATGATGCGCTGGCTCGACCCGCCGGCGATCGCCGACCCGACGACGAAGAAGCGGATCGACGGCACGACATACCTGCTCTTCTACGCCGGCGCCGACCTCCACATGGTGGCGTGGCGGCGCGGCAACAGCCTCTACTGGGTCCTGAACACGATGGACGATGAGCTCTCGGCGGGATTCATGATGGCGCTGGCGACGTCGTTCGGCCCGCTCGCGGCGACGGAGCCGGACGCCTCGGCGCGGCCGTCGCCGTCCGCCTCCGCCTCGCCGTCCGCCTCCGCCTCGCCGTGAGCCGGCGGGGCGCCGCGCGACGCCTGCTCGACCCTTGGGCGGGCCTGGTGCTCGCGGCGCTCATCGCGCTCGCCGTCGTCACCCTGCTCGCGGCGCCGGGACCCTGGCGCCTCGTAGGGGGGAGCGGTGCTCCCGTCAGGCTCGGCCCCAGGGCGCCGTCCGACGTCGCCGTCTTCGTCCTCTTCGGGTCGGCCGGCGACCGCTGCACGGCTGTCGTCTGGCTTCACGTTGACCTCGAGCGCGCGGCCGCCACCGTGACCGTGGTGCCCGCCGAGATCCGCTGCCCCGTGGACGGCGGCGGGTACACGCCGGCGCGCCGGCTCGTCACCGACCTGGGCCCGGGGCCGGCCACGGACGCCTTGGGCACGGCCTTGGGCGTCGAGTTCGCCGGTTGGGCGGTCCTGGACCGGGTGGCGCTGACGCGACTCTTCTCCGCTGCCGGCGGCACCGGTTCCGCGAAGGGGGCGCGGGCGGCGCTCAAGGCCGCGATGGCGGCGTTCTCGGCGCCCGCCGACGGGGCGGGGGCGCTGAGGCGGCAGCGCGACGCGCTGCGGCGCGTCGTGCGCGGCCTGCCGTACGGGAAGTTCAAGACGAACGCCGTGGTGAACTACGTCCTCGGCTCTGACGACGTCGAAGCCGGCCTCGACCTGCGCAAGGCCACGACGCTCGTCGAGGCGATCCACGGGATGGCTGGCGGCGACGTCGCGGTCGGCGTCGCCGCGGCCGTCGTCGAGACCTGCGGGCCGGCGTCGTCATGGCGCCTCGACCGGAGCCGGCTCGAGTCGCTGCGGCTGTCGCTGGCGCTCGGCG
>CAZTMO010000283.1:0-2803 GCA_964615105.1 uncultured Thermoleophilia bacterium | reverse complement strand
GTGAGGCAGAAGAGGCCGGCGGCGGCGAGGGCGGCGCCGGTGAGGTCAAGACCCGCCGGCGCCGGCCTCTCCCGCCGCCGCGGGAGCAGCGCCAGCGCCAGAGCGATGCCGAGCGCGCCCACCGGCAGGTTGAACCAGAACACGGCCTGCCACGACCAGCGGTCGATGAGCACGCCGCCGAGCGTCGGGCCCAGCGCGGCCGCCGCCGAGCTGATCGCGCCGAACATGCCGGCGGCGAAGCCGCGCCGCGCCGCCGGGTAGGCGGCCAGCAATACCGTCAGCGCGGTCGGGATGACGGCCGCCGCGCCCACCGCCTGCACGGCGCGCCAGGCGATGAGGGCGTGGATCGTGTCGGAGCGGGCGCATCCCAGCGAGGCGGCGGTGAACACGCTCAAGCCGAGGACGAAGGTCCGCTTGTGTCCCCAGCGGTCGCCGAGTCGACCCAGCGGCAGAAAGAGGACGGTCAGGACCAGGTTGTAGCCGTTCATGATCCACGACACCGCGGTGACGGAGGCCTCGAGGCGCTGGATCACGAGCGGCACGGCGACGCTCATGATGGTCGCGTCGGCGAGTGTCAGGACGATACCGGGGACGAGGGCCAGAAGGACGAGCCACGGGCGCCGCGTGGCGCCCGCGGCGACCGCGGCCGCCTGCGCGCCGAGGTCGCCGGGTGGCGTCCGCGAGGGGTCAACGCTCATGCGCCGGAGTGTACACGCTAGAATCTGACCCATGGACGAGCACGGTGACCACGACCCGGGCCGGAGAGGCGCGCATGGTGGCGACGAGGCGACGCGCGGCGGGCTGCGCTGCGTGCGCGACGTCGCCCGCGTCGTCGACTCGCTGGCGCCGTTCGACCTTGCCGAACCCTGGGACCGCGTCGGTCTGCAGGTCGGGTCGCCGGGCGCGCCGGTCACCGGCGTCCTCGTCGCCCTCGAGGCCGACGCCGCGGCGCTGGCGGCGGCGCGCCGCACGGGGTGCTCCCTGTTGCTGGCGCACCACCCCTTGCTCTTCGCGCCGCTCGAGCGCCTGACCGACGCTTCCGTCGCCGGTGCGCTCGCGCTGCGCGCGGCGCGCGACGACACCGCCGTGCTGATCGCTCACACCAACCTCGACAAGGCCCGCGGCGGCCTCGGCGACGTGTTCGCCGCGATGCTGGGGCTCGAGGACGTGCGTCCGCTCGCCCCGGCGCCGATGGACTGGTGCAAGCTCGTCGGCTTCGTCCCCGAGGACGCGGCGCCGGACGTCCGCGCCGCCGTCTTCGCCGTCGGCGGCGGGCGCATCGGCGCCTACGAGCACTGCTCGTTCGCGACGCTGGGGGAGGGAACGTTCCTCGGCGGAGAGGGCGCCAGCCCGGTCGTCGGCGAGCCGGGTCGCGACGAGGCCGTGCGCGAACTGCGTCTCGAGATCGTCTTTCCGCGTCGCCTGCGGCGCGACGTCGTCGACGCCTATGTCGCCGCTCACCCGTACGACGAGCCGGCGTTCGACGTCTACGTCGTCGACGACGAGGTCGCGAGCCTCGGGCTCGGCCGTGTCGGCGACCTTCCCCGACCGCAGGTGCTGTCGCAGTTCGCCGCCGACCTCGCCGCCCAGCTGCGCCTACCGGCGCTGCGGGTAAGCGCGGGCCCCGAGCGCGAGCTGCGTCGGATCGCCTGCGTGCCCGGCTCGGGCGCGTCGCTCATCGACGCGGCCGCCGCTGCGGCAGACGTCCTCGTCACCGGCGACGTCAAGTACCACGAGGCGCGCCACGCTCACGATCTCGGTCTGGGACTCGTCGACGTGCCGCACGATGTGGTTGAGGACGTCGCGCTGGCGCGGTGGGCCCAAACGCTGTCCGACGCGCTGGCGCGCGAGGGCGTCCGCGTCGAGGTGCACCGCGCGGACCGTCCCGTATGGGCGACTTCGTCAGGCGAAGAGCCGGCGCCGCCGCCCCGGCCCGCCCTGCGCCTCGTCCATAGCGACGAGATGCCGGACGGGTCGTCCGACGATGCCGAAGCGGATCACCCCGGCGCCGCGGGGGACGTCGCAGGTCAACCAGTCCATCCGGCGAACCGTGACGACATGCGTCACCACCTCTACACCGACGGTGGGGCGCGCGGTAATCCCGGCCCTGCCGGGATCGGCGCGCGCCTCCTCACCGCCGACGGCGCCCTCGTCGACGAGCTCAGCGACGTGATCGGCGACGCGACCAACAACGTCGCCGAGTACCAGGCGCTCCTCGCCGGCCTCGAGCTGGCGCTCGACCGCGGCGTCGAGCGCCTCACCGTCTTTCTCGACAGCGAGCTCGTCGTGCGTCAGCTCACCGGCCGGTACAGGGTCAAGAACACCGACCTCAAGGCGCTGCACGCTGAGGCGGCGCGGCGCCTTCACGGCTTTCGCGAGGTCGACGTCAAGCACGTCCCGCGCGAGCAGAACGCCGAGGCCGACCGTCTCGTCAACGAGGCGCTCGACCGCGCCGGGCACTGACGCCCGCGCCCGCCCGGCGGGTCGGCGATCGAACCTTGTAATCTTGCCATCCAATGGCAAAATAGCAAGGTAATGACCAAGTCGACCTACATCTCCCGCGCTCTCGAGCCCACGCTTCTCCGTGCGGTCGAGCAGTTCCCGGCGGTCCTTCTCACCGGGCCACGCCAGTCAGGAAAGACGACGTTGCTGCGGCGCTCGCTCGCCGAGACACACGCGCACGTCTCGCTGGAGGCGCCCGACGTGCGTGCGGCCGCCGCCGCAGACCCGCGAGGCTTCCTCGCCCAGAACGCGCCGCCGGTGATCCTCGACGAGATCCAGAACACGCCGGCGTTGGTGCCTT
>CAZTMO010000282.1:0-2809 GCA_964615105.1 uncultured Thermoleophilia bacterium | reverse complement strand
TCATGGCGTACCGGGACCCGACGGTGATCGAGGGCGATGCCTGCGTCGTGCTGACCGAGCCGAAGTACCGGGATCTTGCCGAGGACCTCACGGTCGCCGCCGGCGAGGCCCGCGACGACCTCGGCAAGCTCGGCATCGACCCCGACCGCCCCGTCCTGCTGTACCTGTACGCCTCGCGCGACCAGCTTCGCGACACGCTCGGCGGTGGACCGAGCGACAAACGCGTCGAGTTCTTCTCCGCCCCCGTCGAGCGGGCGTCCGACGACCTCTGGTGGCCGCGCGACATCAACATCCTCGCCCCGGCTCTCCTCAAGCAGGACGACTGGCAGGGCTGGAGCCGGCGCTTGCTCGCTCACGAGCTTACGCACGCGTTCACGGTCCACTGGTTCGCCGAGACCGCCAAGGATCCGGTGTTCCTCGCCGAGGGGCTGGCCGTGGCGGTCGAGGGAGGGCGCTCGTATGCACCGTTACGGGAAGAACTGGGCAGCGGCAACGAGCGCCTATCCCTCGACACCGCCTTCGCGTTGGGCAGCCTGTGGAGCGGGAGCTCGCAGGAGAAGGTCGAGCTCGCCTACCTCGAGGCAGGGTCCGTGATCCTCTATGTGGACGAGGCGTGGGGCTTGGGGACGCTCAAGCGCTGGATCACCGCCATCGCCGACTCGGACCTCACGCGGGAGGGCCTGGCTGCGGCGACGAAGCGCACGCTCGGCGTGAGCTGGAGCGAGTTCATCGACGGCTGGGCTGAGTACGTGCAAACGCTGCCCTGAGACTCGCGCCCGCAGGTTCGGTATGCTCGCGGGCGCGGAACAAGAAGGGAAGCACCGGAGAGCTGAGCACCCGAGAAGGAAGCGTCGGAGTGCGTGAAGGAGACGTCCCATGCGCGGCAAGCGGTTCCTGACGATCCTCATCGCGGCGGCGACCGTCGCCGCCCTGGGCGGCGCCCTCGTCGCGGTCGCCGGAGCAGACGACACCGGCGCCCTGCCCGAGATCACGGCGCCCGAGCTGATCGCCTGCATGGGCGACCACTCACGGGCACCCGGCGCGATCAGCGGCGACATCCACTGGACCAACGACCTCTTCGGCGACCTGCCCGAGGCGCCGGAGCACGCCGGTCTGCCGGCCGAGTCGCCGCTCTTCGCCGGCGGCTCCGGACGTCTCTGGGCGCAGGGCGGCAAGCTGCGTCTCGAGTCGCAGGGCTCGGGCGGCGACCAGGTGCTCGTCGCCGACGGCGCGGCCGGCACGGTCTGGACCTACACCTTCGCGACGGATACGGCGCACCTCTATCGGGTGGCCGCGGGCGAGCCGCGGGGCGACGCGCAGGGTGGTGGCGAGCCTCTGGCCGACGCGCCACATGCTGTCGCGTCGCCTGAGGCGCTCACTCCCGAGCGCGTGAGTGGCATGCTCCAGGCGGCGTCCCGCTTCATGTCGGTCGACGTCGCCGGGACGACGGTGGTCGCCGGCCGCGACGCCTACCTCCTCACGATGACGCCGGCCGCGACCGACACGGCGCTCGGCAAGGTCGAGGCGGCGATCGACGGCGAGACCTACGTGCCGCTGCGCCTCGACGTCGTGGCCAAGGGCCACGACACGCCGACGCTCTCGTTCGGGTTCACGCGCGTGTCGTACGCTCCCGTCGACGAGGGCGTCTTCACCTTCACGCCGCCCGAGGGGGCGAAGGTCGAGCGCGACGTCCTTGACCCGAAGACCGGCGGGCGCGCCGGCGAGGCCGGCGACGGTGCCGGCAAAGCCGCCGTAAGAGACGTCCGGCACGGCGACCCCGGGACGCAGTCCGGCGACGGTCAGAGGTCGCCGGCGACCCATCGCGGGGGCGCGATGCAGAGGTTGAAGAAGCTCGCGCGCGCGGCGCTGCTCACGCGCGACGAGGCGGCGAAGCTCGTCGACTTCCCGCTCGCCTCCGCGCGTGAGTACGCGGCGCGCGACTTCCGCTGGGCCTACGTGTTCGACGGGGGCATGCCGGTGAACGCGCTCGGCGCGCCGGCGTTAGGTTTGGCCGGCATGCCGGGCGTGTACGGCTCGGGCACCGATGGCGCGGTCGCGGGCCCCGCGGGTGAGACTGAGGGCGGCGGCGCCGCAGGCGCCACGCCGCCCGACACGGGCCCCGCCGCCGTGCTGCTGTATGGCGAGGGCTTCGGCTCTATCGTCCTCGTCGAGGTGAAGACGGCTGCCGACCTCCGGCAGCAGTTGCAGCAGTTGCCGCCGGTGGTCGACACGATCGACCTCGGCGGCACGCAGGCGCAGGCCATCGTGACACCGCTCGGCGCGGTGGCCACTTGGGAGCGTGACGGCGTGACGCTGGTCGCAGGCGGCATGGTGTCGAAGACGGATCTCGTCGACTTCGTGACCTCCGTGCGCTGACGTGGGCGAGCCTGCGACGCACGACGCCGTCCTGGCGACGCACGGCCTCACCAAGGACTTCGGCGCGCTGCGCGCGGTCGACGGCCTCGAGATGGAGGTGCGCCGCGGCGACGTCTTCGGCTTTCTCGGGCCCAACGGCGCCGGCAAGACCACCGTCATCCGCCTCGTCCTGGGCCTGATCCATCCGACGGCCGGGCACGCCGAGATCTGCGGGCACCGCGTTCCCGGCGACCGTCAGGACGCGCTGCGGCACGTGGGCGGCTTCGTCGACGACCCGACCTTCTACCCGCTCATGTCGGCGCGCAGGAACCTCCGCCTGCTCGGCAGTATGACCGGGCCGGTCAGCGAGGAGCGGATCGCCGAGGTCCTCGAGATAGCCGGCCTGGCGGATCGCGCGGACTCGCGCGTCGGCGGGTTCTCGCACGGCATGAAG
>CAZTMO010000281.1:0-2814 GCA_964615105.1 uncultured Thermoleophilia bacterium | reverse complement strand
TGGCGCGCCCGGCTGGATTCGAACCAGCGACCGTCGGATTAGAAGTCCGATGCTCTATCCAGCTGAGCTACGGGCGCGCGGGTCGCGGATCGGCCGGCGCATGACGGGCGGCGAGCACTCGCCGGCGGGCGCGGTCGAGCCGCACGGGTGACGGCATCAAGGCCGGGCGGCGCGGACGGACGGCGCACCGACCGTCGCAGCCGCTCAGGGTCTGAGGAGGTGGAGCGGGAGACGGGCCTCGAACCCGCGACCCTCAGCTTGGAAGGCTGATGCTCTAGCCAACTGAGCTACTCCCGCCCGCGTGCCGACAAGACGATGGTCGGGACGGGCGGACTTGAACCGCCGACCCCCTGCTCCCAAAGCAGGTGCGCTACCAGACTGCGCCACGTCCCGGCGCCGGGCAAGTATACCTCAGGCCGCTCGTCACGAGCCCCCGAGCAAGTGCAGGCGCGGCGGCCTCGGGCCTCTCGCTGCGACCGTGCCGGCTGGACCGGCACCGGCGTCGGCGGCGTCAAGGACTCGCCGCCTTCGCAAGGGTTCCCGGCCTGCACGCGGAATCCTCGGGCATGGCCATCGCCGTGACGACCATCGACGCCCGCCGCCGCCCCCACGCCCCACTCCCTCTCGAGCGCCTCGGGGAACTGGCGGCGCACCCCGAGACGCCAGTGTGGCTTGACGTCATCGGGCCGACGCGCGACGAGCTCACGGCGCTGAAGACGGCGCTCGACCTCCCCACCATGGCGGTCGAGGACGCGGTGGAGGGCCGGCAGCGTCCAAAAGTGGACCACTACGACGGCTGTGTCGTCGTGGTCATGTACGCCGCCGCCCTCACGGGAGCCGAGGGCGGGACGATCGCCTTGCATGAGCTTGAGCTCCTGGTGTCGCGTCGCTGGGTGGTGACGGTGTGGCAGGGCGGCCACGACGCCGTCCGCCGCTACCGCGACGCCTTCGTCGCGGCGGAACGTTCGAGCGCGCTCACAACGACGGCCCTCGCCTACGCGATCCTCGACGAGGTGGTGGACAGCTACTTCGACGTGCTCGAGCACCTCCAGGACAGGATCGAGGAGGTCGACGAGGCGGTGTGGTCGCGGCCCGACGACGCCGACCTCAGCGAGGCGTTCGCCCTGCGCCGCGATCTGGCCCGCTTTCGCCGCGTCGTGGCTCCCATGCGCGAAGTGCTCACGGTGGCGGCGCGGCGCGAAGGAGGCGTGCTCGACGATTCGATCGACGAGCGGCTTCACGACCTCTACGACCACGTGATCACGGTGCACGAGGAGATCGAGATGAGCCGCGAGCTCCTGGCGACGACGCTCGAGGGCCACATGTCGGTGGTCTCGAACCGCCTCAACGAGGTCGTGCTCAAGGTCTCGGCCTGGGCGGCGATCATCGCCGTGCCCACGGTGATCGCCAGCATCTACGGGATGAACTTCCGTGACATGCCCGAGCTGCACTGGGGTTACGGGTACCCGTTCGCCCTCGTCCTCATGGTCGCCTGCGCCGTCGGGCTCTACCTCACCTTCAAGCGCCAGCGCTGGCTCTGAGAGCGCGGGTCCCGGTGAGTGTCGCCGCCTACGGCTCGATGTAGGGCAACGTGATCTCCTGGCCGGGCTGCAGAAGCGCATCGCCCAGATCGTTCGCTTCGTCGATGCGGTAGACGACCGCGCGCAGGTCGAGCGACTCGTCGTACTCGGTGGCCGCGATCTGCCACAGGGTATCGCCGGGCTGGACCTGATACGAACGCCCGTCGAGCGCGCCGCTCTGGCTGGTCGCGTTGGCGACGCGCACGCCGGCCCACACGGCGACGAAGATCAGGAAGAGGAACAGAGCGAAACGCGCCAGGCCCGCGAGCCGTTTGACCCGCCGCGCCCTGCGCACGCGCGCTCCGGCCCTCAACGGCTGCCGCGGCCGTACCCCGGCTTGCGAGCCGGCAGACAGGCCGGTTCGCGAACCAGCGCTCCGGACGCAGAACGGACTCGGATCGCCCGGCCTCATGCTCGCACCTCGTGCCCCCGCCTGCGGCCCCATCCCTCGAGCTCGCTGCCGCAGGCCGGGCAACGAAGCAACACGCTGCCCGTCCAGCGGTCGGCCGCGGCGGCGACGGCCTCGTCGCCGCACCAGATGCAGCGCGACGAGCCAGTCGCGAGTCCGTCGTCGAGCGCCTGGTCGGCCAAGTCGGCCAGCGTGGGCGGCGGGGCAAGCGTGAGAGGCAGCATGATCAGAGCCTGCGCAGGACCCCGACGACCTTGCCGACGACGTCGACCTCGGACTCGTCGAGCACGATGGGATCGTAGTTCTCGTTCTCGGCCCGCAGACGTATGCTGCGGCCGTCGCGGTAGAACCGCTTCGTCGTGGCCTCGTCGCCGACCAGCGCCACGACGATCTCACCGTTGTCGGCGTCGTCCTGCGGATGCACGACGACGAGGTCGCCGTCGAAGATGCCGGCGTCGATCATCGAGTCACCCTGGATACGAAGCACGAAATCACCGTCGTCGCGGCGCAGGAAGCCCGGCACTTCGACCAGCTCTTCGATGTTCTCTTCGGCCAGCAGCGGCGCGCCGGCTGCGACCCGGCCGACCAGAGGCAGCGGCCGCGGCGGGCGGAGCTCGCGCACCACGTCGAGAGCGCGCGGCTTGGTCGGGTCGCGTTTGACGAGGCCCTGCCGCTCGAGGTTGGCGAGATGGGCGTGCACCGTCGAGGGCGAGGACAGATCGAGCGCCGCGCAGATCTCGCGTACCGTCGGCGGGTAGCCGTTCGTGCGAATGCTCTCGCGGATGAAGGCCAGCACCTGCTCTTGTCGTGCGGTCAAGCCGCCCA
>CAZTMO010000280.1:0-2818 GCA_964615105.1 uncultured Thermoleophilia bacterium | reverse complement strand
CGCGCACGGGCTTGTCGGCCGTCGAGACCATGGGACGTTCGTACCACAGCGACACAGCGCATTCCTATGCGCCTGGACGGATGACCTACAGGCCCGCGGCCCTGCGCCCCTTCGGCGCGCTCGGCCACCCGCCCCACCGCCAAAACGGCCCCGCGATTCGGAGCACGGGAGTACTATGGGCGCGACGTCATCGTCGCCAGGATCTCGGGGAGACCGACCGATGACTCAATGGCCGACCGAGCATGTCCTGACCACGCGCTGGGCGCGGACGGTCGACGGCCTCTACATCGCCTATCAGGACTTCGGTGAAGGCGAGGACACTCTCGTCTTCATCGACGGCATGTACTCTCACGTCGAGATCTACTGGGAGTGGCCGCAGGTCGCCCACTTCTTCAGCCGTCTCGCGAGCGGCGTCCGCGTGCTGCACTTCGACCGCCGCGGCACCGGTCTCTCCGACCGCTTCACCGCCCGCCCGACCCTCGAGTCACGGATGGACGACGTGCTCGCGGTCATGGACGCCACCGGCGTCGAGCGCGCCGCCGTCTTCGGCTGGGGGACCGGAGCGCCGGCCCTGGCCGTTCTCTTCGCCGCGACCTATCCGGAGCGCACGTCGGCGCTGCTCATCGACGGCTGGCTTGCCCTGCGCTGGGCGCCCGACTATCCGTTGGGCATGCCGCCGGAGGAGTGGGACGAGTTCATCTCGCGTATGAAGGCCATATGGGGGGACGACGACCACGCCCTGGAGATCGGCCAGCTCACCTGCGGTGACCGGCCTGAGGACGGCCCCTGGGACGATCAGGCGTTCGTCGCTGTCCACGCCAAGCTGGCGCGCTACGCGGCGACACCGGGCAGCTTCGAGGCCTTCGAGCGGGACGAGTTCGAGACTGACGCACGCGCCGTCGCGCGTCAGGTGCACGTGCCTACGGCGGTCCTCGTCAAGCAAGGCAGCTATCCCGACAACCTCGAGGCAGCAGAGTACAACGCCTCGCTCATTCCTGGAGCGCGGCTTCTGAGACTGCCCGGCGCAGCCACCGTGGTGATGTTCGACGAGGCGGACGCCTACGTGGACGCCATCCACAGGTTCCTGGCCTCCGTGAGGCGAGAGAAGGCCGAGCTCGACCGCGTACTGGCCACCGTCTTGTTCACCGACGTGGTCGGCTCCACCGACAGGGCCTGCGAGGTCGGCGACGCGTGCTGGACCGAACTGCTCGCGAAGCACAACGCCGCGGTGCGCGCCATGCTCGCACGCTACCGCGGCACAGAGGTGAAGACCACCGGCGACGGCTTCCTCGCCACCTTCGACGGACCGGCCCGCGCGGTGAAGTGCGCGCAGGGGATCTGCGAGGCGGTGAAGCCGCTGGGCCTCGAGGTGCGGGCCGGCTGCCACACCGGGGAGATCGAGTTGATTGGCGAGGGCGGCGCCGACGTCGGCGGCATCGCCGTCCACATCGGCGCCCGAGTCGCGGCCCTCGCGGGACCCTCCGAGGTCCTCGTCAGCTCGACCGTCAAGGACCTCGTCGCCGGCTCGGGGCTCGTCTTCGAGGACCGCGGCGAGCACAAGCTCAAGGGCGTCCCCGACCGGTGGCGCTTGTTCGCAGTGAGGGACTGAAGGGGAGGGAGGCAGGATGATACGAGGGGACTTCATGCTGGTTGGGGACCTTCGCAAGACCGAGCCGTGGACGCCGCACGGCCAGCCGGACTGGGCGGTCCGCGCCCTGTCGGGAGTGCCGCTCTTCACGGGAATGAGCCGCCGCCACCTGCGACGCGTCGTCAAGCTGGTCAAGGTGCGAGAGTACGGACAGGGCGTCCGCGTCGTGCGCCTCGGGTCTCGTGGCGATGCGTTCCACATCGTGCTCGACGGCAAGGCGTTCGTCGAGGCCCCGAAAGGTGATGAGCTCGTCCTCACGCCGGGCGACTGCTTCGGTGAGCTGGCGCTTTTCGACGGCGCGCCGCGCGCCGCCACCGTCATCGCCGGCGAAGGCCTCATGACGGGACAGATCGGCCGCGCCGACTTCAGGCGACTGCTGCGCGAGGAACCCACCGTGGCCGTGGCTCTCCTCCCGGGTCTCGTGCGCGTCGTCCGCAGCGTCGAGGGCGGGACCACGCCCGAGGGCTCATCCGCCGCCGGCAAGCGGGCGCCGCTCGGCGAAGCCGACGGCGGCGCTTCGGTGGCTGAGGGCCGGGACCTCCTCGGGTGGATGCTCGCCCTGCGTCACGTACCGCTCTTCGCGGCGCTTTCCAAGAAGCACCTGCGACGCGTGGCCCGGCAGTTCGCGGTGCGCAAGTACGCCGACGGCACCGTACTCGTGCGCGAGGGCGACCCCGGCGACAGCTTCTTCATCCTGCTCGACGGCAGGGCGCGCGTCGAGCGGCCCGGGATCAAGAGCCTTGAGCTCGAACCCGGCCACTGGTTCGGCGAGCTCGCGCTGATCGACGGCGCGGCGCGGGCGGCGACGGTCACGGCGTGTCTCGCGACGACCGTCGCGCGCCTCTCGAGAAGCGCCTTCCAGAGCCTGCTCAAGGACGAGCCGCGCGTGGCGCTCACCCTCGCCGACAGTCTCGTGGCGATGATCCGGGACCTGCAGCGTCAGTAGGACGGGGGCCCGGAGCGGCACACCCCGGCGTGAGAAACGTGCGGCGGGCGGGCCTCACGGCCCGCCCGCCGCACAAGCGAGGGGGCCGGCGGTGCGTGCGCACCGCCGGCCCCCTCTGACGCGAAAGAGGTTCGCTCTTTCGAAAGCGTCTCGTCAGAGACGTGCTATCACATCATCCCCGGAGGCATCCCGCCGCCCGGCATGCCGCCGCCGGCCGCCGGAGG
>CAZTMO010000279.1:0-2826 GCA_964615105.1 uncultured Thermoleophilia bacterium | reverse complement strand
GTCCGGCGTCGCGAGCGTCTCGGCCAGCGGGTGCCCATCGTCGACTGCCTGCGCGAAGCCGCCGCGCGCGTCGGCGTCGAAGCGCAGCAGAGCCGGGCCGTCCGGTGTCGTGTGCAACGACACCGTGGCGCCCGGCGCCACAGCGCCGGGGCGCACGAAGCCGCGCGGCACCGCAAGCGAGACGTAGTCGAGCAGCGACGGGTCGCGGCGCAGGCGCGCCAGCGCCCAGGCGACGCTCTCGCGCGAGACCCTGAGCCCGATGCGGTCGAGCGAGTACGGCCCCTGGTCGCCGACGACGAAGAAGTCGTCTACCTCGGGGGTCGCCCCCGCCGCCATGCGGTAGATGACTTCGAGAAAGTCGGCGTTGAGTGCGCGGCTCGAGTTGCCCAGGTGATAGCTTGCGTCGCGCTGCGCGAGGACACGCGCCGCGTTGACCATGGGCAGATCCGGGTCGATCTCGGTGAGCAGGCGCGACACGCGGTAGCGGTCGCGCACCGGCGCCGGCACCGGCTCGGCGGCGACGCGCCTCTGGTTCGCCTCGGCGTTGGCGCGCGCGAACTCGTCGGTGGCGAGCGCGTCGACCTCGCGGACCCAGTCTTCGGTCATCGTGATCGCCATCGTGTTGCCCGAGGTCTTCTGGACGTCGTCGATACCCATGCAGCTGAGAAAGTCGAGGATGCTGTGCTGCCAGCAGGTCAGGCTGCAGACGGCCATCTCGCGCAGGGCCGCAGGGCCGGCGGCGACGAGGGCCGCGTCGTAGGCGGCCGTGCCGCCGCCCTCGAGCACGTCGACCGCCTCGGGCGCCAGGGCGACGGCGGCGGCGTGCGTCATCGCGCCGCCGTTCGCGCCCAGGAGCACGGCCTCAAAGACCGTCGCCGCCGAGGCGTGCGTGTCGGTGTCGCCGCCGGCAGAGAGGAGCTGCACGCGGGCGCGCAGCAGCCGCTCCGTGAGAAAGGCGTCGATCTGCGGCGTGAGCCGGTAAGACTTGAGCGGACCGCTGTGGTAGTGGACGAGGGCGACGCCGTCATGCCGCGTCGCCGCCTCGAGGCGCGGCCAGAAGGCGTCGCCGTCGTAGCGCAGGAAGACGGAGAGCAGGGCGCCGGGGGCGGCCGCGAGCACCGCCGCCGCGAGTCGCTCGAGGTCGCCTTCTTCCGGGTCGATCTCGACGAGGCGCGCGGCGCGCAGGTACCC
The DNA here is from genome assembly GCA_964615105.1 of uncultured Thermoleophilia bacterium. Classification (GTDB taxonomy): domain Bacteria; phylum Actinomycetota; class Thermoleophilia; order UBA2241; family UBA2241; genus UBA2241. The sequence continues at coordinate 1,635 of CAZTMO010000279.1, read as the reverse complement.
GGCGAGAGGAGCCTCGCCGAGCTGCTGCGCGTGGCGCGCCCCAAGCCGCACGACCAGGTCGGCGGCGTGCGGCGCCAACGCCTCGGCGTGGGCGAGGAACTTGTCTCCTTCGACGACCACCAGCGTCCGCGTGAGGATGTCGTGCGCCGCATCGGTGGCCGCCGCCGCGCCGAGGTAGGCCAGCTCTGCCTCGACGCCGCCGCCGAAGGGCAGCGGCCCGACGACAAGCGGCATGTCGAGGCGGATCGACGTCAGCTCCTCCAGCCTCCGTCCGTCGCCTTCGCAGAAGACCACCGCCGGCCGCTTGCGAACGATGTCCCAGCCGGTCGAGAACTCCTCGCGAAGCCCGTCGTTGGCGGGGTGCGTGATGGCGGCGTGCGAGAAGTACGAGCGCCAGTAACCGTGGTGCCAGGCCGCGCCGACGGTCAGCGGCTCGCGGCGATACCGCTCCTTGAGGAGCTTGTCGACATCGAAGGCGGTCAGCTCGAGCGCGGGGACATCGCGGGACGGACGCGCGTAGGCCTGCAGGAAGAAGCGGCCGCGGCGCGCGCGGTCGAGAGCCCAGAAGTCATCCGGCTCGGCGCCCGCGCGCCGCACCAGGTGGTCGACCAACACCAGCGTCCGCCCCCGATCGTGGAGACGAGGGCTGTCGGGATCGACGATGGCGATGAGGGCCTGCTCCCAGTCGTCAAGGCGTGCGACGGCGCGCTCCGGCGCGCCCGTGGGCGCGCCCGGCCGGCGCGCCTTGCGCACGAGAGTGGCGAGTTCGTTGCTGAGGCGCGTCATCGGGCGCCTCCCGGCGCCCCGAACGCGCCCCCGGAATCCGAGGACCCCGTCGCCCCCGCGAGCGTCGCCTCGACGGCGGCGAGCGCCTCGACCCACGCCGGCGCCGGCTCCTCGACCACGCGCAGGGTCTGCCCTCCGTTGACGCGGTTGCCCGGGCAGACCTCGACGCAGGCGCCGCAGCCGATGCAGCTCAGGTCGTCGGTGACGACACGGCGGGCGTCGCGGTCGGCGAACTCGTGCGTCGCGCCCGTCGGGCAGACGGGGACGCAGGCGGCGCAATGCAGACAGGTCGCCGCCGGCCCGGCGTCGTTCTCGGCGCGCAGCACGCGAAAGCGGACGGCGCCGGGCAGCGCCGCGGGCGTGCGGCGCAAGTATTGGCCCGGACGCACGGTCAAGAACTCGTCGCGATAGCGCCCCGACGAACGCAGCGTCGCCAGCGTACGCGAGTGGCGGACGTAGTCGAACGCCGGCGCGCAAGCCTCGTCCAGCCGCTGATAGGCGAGAAGGTGCGGGATGCCGGCCTGGCAGACCTCCTCGCAGTTGCCGCAACGCATGCAGAGCTCGAGCAGGCGTGCGGTGCTACGCGAGGGGTGATCGCCGCCGTGGAGGATCTCGGCGCGGTGGGTCAGCGTCTGCGGCAGGGCGATCGTCGCGACGTCGTATACCGGGCACACGCTGTTGCACTCGCCGCAGTTGACGCACTGGAGCGCGCGCCCGGTCGGGGCGCCGGCGGCGTCGACCTCCGCCGCGACATGCCGATCGTGTTGGGCGGCGTCCCGCGCGACGGCCGCTGTCGTTCGAGGGGCGCCGCGAGCGGCGAGCGGCGCGCCGCGGCCGGCGGCCGGTCCG
>CAZTMO010000278.1:0-2837 GCA_964615105.1 uncultured Thermoleophilia bacterium | reverse complement strand
ACGCCGGCGGCGGTCAGCCGGGCGCGCAGCGCCGCGGCCGCCGCGCTGAGCGCCGCCGCCTCCTCAGATGTCGCCTGCCGCCGTTCGAGCAGCCGCGGGCCGGCCGGTCCGACGACGTACACCTCGGTGCCCCGTGACAGCATGAGGAAGAGGCGGCCCTCGACCGGCGGCCTGGCGCGCAGCAGACCGTCGACGACGTCGACACCTTCGTCGGCGAGGACGGCGACGTCCACGCCGAGCGCCGTAAGGCGCTCGATCGCGCTGCAGAGACCGGCCGCCCCGAGGGCGCGCGCGACCTCGTCTCCGACCGCGCCGCCGCTCGTGTCGCCCGTCGCGGCGTTCCAATCGACGGCGACGACGGCGTAGTCCCGCGCCAAGGCCTTCGCGACCCGCGGCCGGCTCCGCGCCCGTTGCTCGGTCTCTGCGCTCTGCGTCGGTCGCTCGCCGGCGGCGCGCCGCGTCTGCCGCTCGCCGGCGGCGCGCCGCACCCTGTTGTCCTCAGCTCCTGCCATGCCTTCCTTCCGGATGCTACACGGTAGACTAACCGAGCCGCCGAACCGAAGGGAGGGTCGCGATGATGCAGTTCGACGTCGCCTGGGTGCGCGAGCAGTTCCCGGCCCTGTCACGCACCATCAACGGATACCCGGTCGCCTACCTCGACGGCCCCGGGGGGACGCAGACGCCGCGCCGCGTCCTCGACGCCGTGCGCGAGTACCTCGTCGAGCACAACAGCAACACACACGGGTTCTTCGCGACCACCGAGGAGACCGACCAGATCATCCTCGCGGCCCGTACGGCCATGGCGGACATGCTCGGTTGCCTTCCCGACGAGGTCTCGTTCGGGGCCAACATGACGACGCTGTGCTTCATGTTGGCCCAGTCGCTCGCCCACAGCCTCTCGCCCGGCGACCAGGTCCTCATCACCGAGATCGACCACGAAGGGAACCGCGGGCCGTGGCTCCGCCTCGCCGAGCGCGGCGTCCTCGTGCGCGAGGTCCCCGTCCACACCTCGACCTGCACTCTCGACCTCGAGGCGCTCGAGCGCATGGCGCACGAAGGCCGGACCAAGATCATCGCCGTGAACTACGCCTCCAACGCGGTCGGTACGGTCAGCGACGTGAAGCGCGTCGCCGCGATCGCCCGCCGCGTCGGCGCCCTCTCGGTGGTCGACGCCGTGCACTACGCCCTGCACGGACCGATCGACGTCAGGGCCATCGGCTGCGACGTGCTGCTCTGTTCGGCCTACAAGTTCTTCGGGCCCCACATCGGTGTCATGTACGTCCGTCGCGAGGTCGCCGAGCACATCGACGCCCTGCGCCTGCGCACGCAGGAGCCCACGCCGCCGGACAAGTTCGAGACCGGGACGCTCAACCACGAGGGCATCGCCGGCGTCGCCGCGGCCGTCGATTTCATCGCCGAGATGGGACGACGCAACGTCGACCTCGTCGAGGCGCACCTTCCCGACGGCCTGACTGGGCGGCGGCGCGAGATCGTCGCCGGCATGCTCGCCAACGAGGCCTACGAACAGCCGCTCGCCCGCCTCCTGACGACCGAACTCGCGCAGATCAGGGGCGTCACGCTCTACGGCCCGCCGACGGGCCACCCGCGCACCTCGACGGTGTCGTTCACGGTCGACGGTCACACCGCGATGGAGGTCGCGCGGACCCTCGGCGAGCGCGGCTTGTTTGTCTGGGACGGCCACTTCTACGCCGTCCGCCTCGTCGAGCGGCTCGGGCTGATCGACCGCGGCGGGCTCGTGCGCGTGGGCCTCTGCCCGTACACGACGCGCGAGGAGCTCGACCGGCTCCTCGAAGCGGTGCGGGGTGTCGCCGCGGGGAGCCACTGAGATGCCGTATCGCAGCGACACGACGGCGTCCCAGGACGCGGACACGCTACGCCGCGACAACGAGAGAGCGTGGCCTGCGCGCAAACGATGCCAAGGAGCGCTGAGATGAGCCGGTCTCTGCGCACTATCAGGCTCTGCCTGCTCGGGTTCGGGAACGTGGCCCGCGAGTTCTGCGATCTGCTCGAGTGCCAGGAGCGGACGCTGGCCGATGAGCATGGTCTGCGCGTCGTCGTGACGGGCGCCGGGACCCGGCGCGGCAGCCTCCTGGCGCCGGACGGCATGGCGCCGGGCGCGGCCCTGGCAGCGGCGCCCAAGGGGGCGCCGCTGCCCGAACCGCCTCGCCCGGCCCACGATCTCCTCGCCGCCTCCGGCGCCGACGTCCTCGTCGAGCTCACCGTCATGGAACAGGACTACGCGCCCGTCGCGACCGGGCACATCGAGACGGCCTTCGAGCTCGGTATGGACGTCGTGACCGCGAACAAAGGGCCGATCGCCTGGAACTGGGACCGGGTCGCCGCCAAGGCGGCGGCCGCGGGACGCCGCATCCGCTTCGAGAGCACCGTGATGGACGGGTTGCCGGTCTTCAGCCTGCTCGAGTTCACGCTCGTCGACTGTCGGCTGCTCGGGTTCGAGGCCGTCTTCAACTGCACGACCAACTTCATCATCGACGCGATGGCTCGCGGCAGGTCGTTCGACGCGGCCCTCGGACAGGCGCAGGAAGAAGGCTTCGCCGAGGCAGACCCCAGCCACGACATCGACGGCTGGGACGCGGCCTGCAAGGCGGCGGCGCTCGCCAACGTGGCGATGGGCGCTGGGATCACACCGGCCGACGTCGACAGGCAGAGCCTGCGCGACGTGCCCCTCGAGCGCATCCAGAGCGCCCATGCCGCGGGCAAGCGCCTGCGCCTCGTCACGAGCGCGTGGCGCGAGAGCGCGGACGCGGCCGGGGGCCGCGCGGCCTTGACGTCCCGCGGCGCGGCTGCCGGCGACG
>CAZTMO010000277.1:0-2865 GCA_964615105.1 uncultured Thermoleophilia bacterium | reverse complement strand
CGGGTCCTCGTCGCCGGCGTCGCCCAGGCGCGCCTGGGCGCATTCTGCGTCACGGCGGGAAGCGTCAACGCGCTGCCGGACGAGGCGCCGGCCAAGCCGGCCGCGCGCGAGGCGCGCCACAGGATGCCCGAACGCGACGCGGTGCTGCGCGCGCGGGACTTCGCCGAGGTGACCTACGGGTTCGACCGCGAGCTCGCCGTGGCGGAGGCCGCGCGCTGTCTTTCGTGCAAGAAGCCGAAGTGCATCGACGGCTGCCCCGTCAACGTCGACATCCCCGCCTTCATCGCCCAGGTGAAGGAGGGCGACTTCGTCGGCGCGGCGCGGACGATCAAACGGCGCAACTCGCTCCCGGCGATCTGCGGGCGCGTCTGCCCGCAGGACCAGCAGTGCGAGGAGCTCTGCGTGCTGCGCAAGAAGGAAGGCGCCGTCTCGATCGGCGCCCTCGAGCGTTTTGTCGCCGATTTCGAGCGCGGCACCGACGCGGTGACGATCCCGCCCCGCGCCCCTCGCACGGGCAAGCGGGTGGCGGTCGTCGGCAGCGGCCCCGCGGGCCTGACGCTCGCCGCCGACCTCGTGCAGCTCGGACACGGTGTGACCGTGTTCGAGGCGCTGCACAAGCTCGGCGGGGTGCTCGCCTACGGCATCCCCGAGTTCCGCCTGCCGAAGGAGGTCGTCGAAGCCGAGGTCGCCTACTTGCGCCACCTCGGCGTGCGTTTCGAGATGAACGCCGTCATCGGCAAGCTGTACGGGCTCGACGATCTCTTCGCCGAGGGCTACGACGCCATCTATCTCGCCACGGGTGCGGGGCTGCCGATCTTTCTCGGCCTTCCCGGCGAGAACCTGCGCAACATCGTGTCGGCGAACGAGTACCTGACCAGGGTCAACCTCATGAAGGCCTACCTGTTCCCGGACTACGACACCCCGGCGCCGAAGGGCACGAGCGTCGCGGTGCTGGGGGGCGGGAACGTGGCCATGGACTGTGCCCGCACCGCGCTGCGCATGGGCAGCCGCGAGGTGACGATCGTCTACCGACGCACACGGGACGAGATGCCGGCGAGGAGCGAGGAGATCGTCCACGCAGAACAGGAGGGGGTCACCTTCCGCTACCTCACCAGCCCGGTGCGCTACATCGGCGACGAGCAGGGCTGGGTGCGGCAGCTCGAGTGCGTGCCCATGAAGCTCGGCAAGCCCGACGCGTCGGGTCGTCCGCGGCCCATTCCCATCGCGGGTTCGACGTACTTGCTCAACGTCGACCTCGTGCTCGTCGCCGTCGGCGCCGGTCCGAACCCCACGCTGTTCACGGGCTGCAAAGGGCTCGAACGCAGCGAGCGCGGCTACATCCGCACGTTCAACGACGCGGGGCGCACGAGCCTGCCGGGCGTGTGGGCCGGGGGCGACATCGTGACGGGGTCGGCGACGGTGATCCTCGCCATGGGTGCGGCGCGCCTGGCCGCCGCTGACATCCACGGTCACCTGAGCGGCGTCCGGGCGGGCTGGCCGGCCGCCGCGGAGAAGCCCGCCTGACGGCGGCCGCGGCGCCGGCTGGTCGGTCGTCCACACGCGTGCTAGCCTCACGCCTGGGTGCGGGCGCAGGGCGACGCCCCGGCATCGGGGCGCCCGGAGCCCCTAAGGCGATTATCGGCGCGCCCGCCCGTGAGGCGAAGGGACGCACACCGCGACCGGAGGCACCGGCTTGGGGCGCGACGAGGATGAAGGGAGAGCGACGGTGACGAGCAGCGACGACCATCCCGCACGCGCGATCGACATGCGGAGCGACACCGTGACCAGGCCGGGACCGGAGATGCGCCGCGCCATGGCCGAGGCGGAGGTGGGGGACGACGTCGTCGAGGACGACCCGACCGTCAACCGCTTGCAGGCGTACGCCGCCGATCTGCTCGGCAAGGAAGCCGCGCTCTACTGTCCGTCCGGGACGATGACGAACCAGGTCGCCCTGCATGCGCTGACGCGGCGCGGCGATGAGGTCTTCATGCACGCGCACGCGCACCCGCTCTTCTACGAGCAGGGCGGCGCGGCCGTGTTGTCCCAGCTTCAGGTGCGCTGTTTCGATTCGCCCGACGGGACGCTCGATCCCGAGGTGATGGAGGAGTTCGTCCACCGGGATGACGACGTGCACTTCGCGCCGACCCGGGTCGTGAGCATCGAGGACACGCACAACCACTGCGGCGGCCTCATCTACCCGCTGGACGGGATCAAGGCGGTCGGCGCGTTCTGCGCCCGCCACGAGCTCAAGCTGCACCTCGACGGGGCGCGGATCTGGAACGCGCACGTGGCGAGCGGCGTCCCGCTGGCCGAGATCGCGGCGCCCTGCGACACCGTGAGCGTCTGCCTGTCGAAGGGCCTCGGCGCGCCGGTCGGCTCGCTCCTCGCCGGCGACGCCGCGACGATCGCGCTCGCGCGGCGCGCGCGCAAGCTGTTCGGCGGAGGCATGCGCCAGGCCGGCATCATCGCCGCCGCCGGTCTCTACGCACTCGAGCACAACATCGCGCGCCTCGCCGACGATCACCGCCGCATCCGCGGCATGGCCGAGCGTCTCGCCGCCGTACCCGGTCTCGAGGTCGAGCTCTGGAAGGTGCAGACCAACATGGTCTACGCCGACACCAGAGGGACCGGCTGCAAGGCTGCCGAGCTCGTACCCATGTTCGCCGGCGAGGGGCTCTGGGCACTCGACGAGGGCCCGTGGACGTTGCGCTTCGTCGCCCATCTCGACCTTGACGACGGCGACGTCGAAGAGGCCGCGGCGATCGTCGCGCGCGTCGTCGGCGGGCTGCGGTAGGCCGACGCCACGCCGTACGTGGCGCGAGGACGAGACGGGCGCCGGGCGGCCCTGAGGCCGACCCGGCGCCC
>CAZTMO010000276.1:0-2899 GCA_964615105.1 uncultured Thermoleophilia bacterium | reverse complement strand
CCGCCGGCCGGCCCCGGCGCCCGCGCGTCACGGCCCGCCGCCGCGCCGGCGTCGTCGGCGACGGCGAACGTCCAGAGGTCTTCTCCGTAGACCGGCCCGCACTCCACCGCCAGCCGGGCCCCCCACGCGTCGCCGAGACCGACCACGGCCGTCCCCGGCCGCGGACCGTCGGGCGGGAAGAACAACAGCCGCTTGGCGGCGAAGTAGTCGTCGATGTCGCGATGGAAGTCCAAGTGCTCGCGGGTCAGGTTGGTGAAGGCGGCGACGGCGTACTCGATGCTGGCCGCACGGCCGAAGACGAGGGCGTGCGACGAGACCTCCATCGCGCACGCCCTGTCGCCGGCCGTGACCATGCGCCGCAGCAGAGCCTGGAGGTCAGGCGCCTCGGGCGTCGTCAGCGTCCCGGGAAGCGCTTCTCCGCCCACCCGTGTCCCGACGGTGCCGAGGATGCCCGCCGCGAGCCCGGCTGCCTCCAGGACGGCCGCCGTCAGGTGAGCCGTCGTCGTCTTGCCGTTCGTCCCCGTAATGCCGACGACGGTCAGCTCGCGCGAAGGGTGTCCGTAGAAACGCGCCGCGATGACCGGCATCGCGGCGCGCACCGACGGCACGACGAGCCGCGTCACGGCCACATCGAGGTCGCGCTCGCAGACCACGACCGTGGCGCCCGCGGCGACTGCCGGAGCAGCGAGATCGTGGCCGTCCCTGGTGGCGCCGGGCACGCAGAAGAAGAGGGTGCCCGGGGCCACATCGCGCGTGTGGCAGGCGATGCCGCGGACGGGGGTGCCGGGGTCGCCGCGCACCTCGGCGCCGGCGAGCCCTGCGGCCAGGTCGACGAGCTCCATGCAGGCGGATTCTAGCAAAGCGAGCCGGGCCCGGCCGCCGCGCGTCAGGGAGCGATCTCCAGGTGCGCGAGGGCGAACGAGGCGATCGCCTTGACCGCCGGCGCCGCCACGACGCCGCCCCAGATCGGGTGCGGTTCGTCGACCGAGACCAGCACGACGAGCTTGGGGTGGTCGGACGGCACGACTCCGACGAACGACGCCACGTACGCGTACTTCGAGTAGCCGCTCCCGTCGGGCAGCGGCTTCTGCGCCGTGCCCGTCTTGCCGGCCACCTTGTACCCGGCTATCCGCGCCTCCTGACCGGTGCCCTCGTCGACGGCGTCGGTCAGCATGCTCAGCATCTGGTGCGCGACCTTGGCCGTGAGCACACGATGACGCTTCGCCTTGGGCACGTCCTCCGCACCGATCTGCGCCGTCAGGTGCGGCTGGACCCACATGCCCTTGTTGGCGAGTACACCGAACGCACAGGCCATCTGCAACGGCGTCACAGCGATGCCCTGCCCCAGCGGCAGGTTGCCGATCGTCGATCCCGACCAGTCACGCGGGACGATCCCCCCTACCTCGCCGGGAAAGTCGATGCCGGTCGGCTCGCCGAAGCCGAACTTGTCCACCCACTTGAGCAGGCCGTCCTTGCCCATGTCTATGCCCACGGTGACGGCGCCCACGTTCGATGAGTTGACGAGGATCTGGCGGGTCGTGTAGGTGACGCTGCCGCGCGCGTGAGCCTCGTGGATGGTGCGATCGGCCACCTTGATCGTGGGCGCGAGATGATACCGGGTCGTCGGCGTCGTCAGGCCGTCCATGAGTGCTCCCGAGATGGTCACGGCCTTGAAGATCGACCCCGGTTCGTAGGCGTCCGTGACCGCGCGGTTGCGTTCGTATTGCTGCTCGATGCCGAAGAGGTGGTCCTCGACCAGCGGGTAGTTCGCCATGGCGAGCACCTCGCCGTTGCGGGGGTCGAGCACGACGGCCGTCCCCGCCTTGGCAGCGAACCCCGTGACCGTGCGGCGCAGGACCTGCTCGGCCTCGAACTGGATGTCGGCGTCGATCGTCAGACGGACGCCGGTCCCCGGGACGGACTTCTCGGTCTCGAGGACGCGGATCGCCCTGCCCGCGGTGTCGCGGACGACGGTCTCGCTGCCGTCGGCCCCGCGCAGCGTGGTCTCGTGCTGCTGTTCGACGCCGGCCAGGCCGACGTTGTCGAGGCCGGCGTAACCGATCACCTGCGCCGCCACGCCCTTCAGGGGGTAGACGCGCTTCTCCTCGGGGTAGCTGCCGACCCCGGGGATCTTGAGCTTGACGGCGCGCGCCGCCTTCGCGGGATCCACCTTGCGGGCGATGAAGGCGAAGCCGCTCTCCTTGTCGGAGAGCGCCGCGACGATGCGCTGCTGCTCCGCCTTGTCGCGGATCTTGAGCACCCGGCAGAGGTCGCCGCCCACGGCGTAGGGGTCGTCCACGAGGTAGGGCGTGGCGTACACCGTCGCGCGCTGCTCGCCGACGGCCAGTTCCTTGCCGTCACGGTCGTAGATGGCGCCGCGATGCGCGGGGATCGTGTGCGTGCTCTGCTGCTGGCCGGCGGCGATGCGGGGCAGCTCGCCGGCGGCGGAGGCCAGCGCGATCGCGCGCCCGCCCACCAACAGAAAGGCGGTGACGGCGATGACGCGGAGCAGCCGGATACGGCCGTCGGTCGCGGCCGGCGCGCGGGTTGCGCCGCGCTTCACGGCGCGCCCGCCGCCACGTCGTCCTCCGGCCTGCGGCGACATCAGCGCCCCGGACCGCCCGTCTTCACGAGCGCCTTGGCCTTCACCGTCAGATAGATGGGGCGCTCGGCCTGGACCAGGCCGAGTTGGCTTTGGGCGACGGCTCTGACGCGGGCGCTTGAACCGAGACGCGTGACCTCGGCCTGAAGCGTCGCGTTCTCGGCCTCCAGCGCACGGGCCTGCGTCTGCACGGCGTCGGTCTGCAGGCTCTTCTGGACCACGGCGAAGCTCAGGGCGACGCGCCCGACGGCGAGCACGGCGAAGGTCGGTCGCCAGCTCGAATGCAGCAGCGCGCGC
>CAZTMO010000275.1:0-2906 GCA_964615105.1 uncultured Thermoleophilia bacterium | reverse complement strand
GTCGGCGCGTGCCGCAAGGGTCGCGTCGGCGACGAGCAAGCCGACGACGAGCCCGGCGGCGATCACGAGGACGGCGCCGAGCACGTCCAGCCCGCCGGTGGCCTGGCGCAGAAAGGCGGAAATGCCGCGATAGCCGAGCGACCCTGGGACGAGGACCGCCAGGCCGGGGATCAAGGCGAGCGCCGCCGGGCGCCGGGCGAGCCGTGCGTAACCGTTGCTCCACAGGCCGACGATGAGGCTCGCCACGGCGACGCCCAGCGTCGCCCCGACGAGCCAGGCGCCGAAACGGCCGCCGATCAGCGCGACGGCGACAGAGACCGCGATCAGCCACGCGTCGGCGACACGGGAATTGGTGGCGATGAGCAGCGCGACGGTGGCCAGCGCCGCAGCCGCGACCAGCATCGCCGGCGTCGTCGGAACGTCGGGGACGTGCGTGCGCGGCATCAAGCCGAGCTCACCGAGGATCCTCGTGCCGAGGAACGAGCCGATGCTGAGGCTCAACAGCGTGACCGACGCCCCGGCGAGCCTGGCCGAACCGGCGGCGAGCTGACGCGAGGCCAGTTCGGCCACGCCCAATGTGATGCCGAGCCCCGGCAGCAGCAGGATCAGGCTGGCGAGGGCCACGGTCGCCGGGCTCATGTCCCGGACGAGGTGACCCCACGCGAGTGCGAGCAGCGATGCCGCCAGGCCCGCCAGCAGCTCCGTGAGGCGGGCGAGACGCTCGAACCGACGGCCGAGCGCAACGAGTACGCCCACCGCGAGGCCGACGCTCGCAGCCATGCCCGCCTCGGTCCAGGCACCGCCGAGCAACAGGTCGAACGAGGCGGCGCCGACCGCGGTGCCGAGCACACCCGCGTACCAGGGGAAGCGCGGCGGCGCCGTCATCACCAGGTTCAACTCGGCGAGGCCCTGCTCCGCGGTCAGGTAGCCGCCGCGCACGCGGTCGAGCACGTCGTGCACGGCGCTGAGGCCGCGCAGATCGATGCTCGCCTCGCGCGTGCGCAGGAGCACCGTCTGTTGCAGGCCGCCCGGCCCGAACGAGACGAACACCGCCGTCGGCGTGGCGTAGAACTCGGCGTAGACGCCGAGCCGGGCGGCGCAGTCGCGCAGGCCGCTCTCGAGGACGTCGGCCGTCTCGCCGTAGCGCGACAGCGCGGCGGCCATGGCGCTGAGGAACTCGATCCTGGGATCGACTGTCACGCGCGACAGTGTACCTGCACGCCGCGTCCGTTCAACGCCGCCGCGCGACCTCGGCCCGCCGTACAGCCGATCCCCGTTGGTCCGCGCCGGCTACTGGTACCCGGCCGCCCGGAAAAGCTCGGGCAGCGACACGACCTTGTAGCCGCGCGCACGCAGGCCTCGCAGGATGGCCGGGAGGGCCGCGGCGGTCTGCGGTCGCAGGTGCAGCAAGACGATCGACCCTGGGCGAACGTTGCGCAGTACGCGCTGGGCGATGACTCCTGCTCCCGGCGAGCGCCAATCCTCTGGGTCGACGTCCCACAGGACGATCCGCGCGAAACCGGCCGAGCGGGCGACGGCGAGTGTCCGGCGGTCGTAGATGCCGTACGGCGGGCGAAGATACGGCATCGGCGTCGCCCGCGCCGCCGCCCACCACGGCCGGCTGCTGCGCTCGAGCTCGCCGCACACCTCAGCCGCCGACTCCCTCGTCATCAGCGCGTGGGTGTAGCCGTGCGAGCCGATCGCGTGCCCCTCGGCCAGTGTGCGGCGTGCCAGGTGCGGGCTTCCGCTCACGAACGGCCCGAGGACGAAGAACGTCGCGTGCGCCCTCCCGGCCTTCAACGTTGCCAGGATCGCCTTCCACGCTCCGACATCACCGTCGTCGAACGTGAGCGCCACTCGCCGTCCGACCCCGTCGACCCGCCGCCAGACCCTCGTCGAGGCAGGGCCGAACACCCTGAAGCTGCGGGTGCCGGAGACCCTGACGTTGCCCGCCGCATCGGTCGCCGTGGCCCGCACCCGGTACACGCCGGGAAGCAGGACGTCGCCGCCCGCGGTCCGCGGCGCGAAGGCGACAGACCAGGAGCCCGGCTCGCGCACGACCCCCGCGCGCCGCAGGACGAGTCTGCCGTACTGGGTCTTGACCTGCAGCGCGACACGCACCGGGCCGTTCGCCTCGCAGACGGTGAGCCGGCAGCGCACCGTCTGCAGCCGCCGCACCTTCGCTGGAGCCAAGTCGACCCAGCGCAACCGTGGGGGTCGCGTATCGATGCGGACCACCACGGTCCGAGCCGATTCGGCGTTGCGGCAGTTGTCCACAGAGTAGAAGGCGATGGTATGCTCGCCGTCGCTCGTGTGGTCTTTGGACGCAGGCACCACGACGGTCGTCCCCGCTGTCCAAGGGCCCTCGTCCACCTGGAACCACGTCGCCGCCACGCCCGACCCCTTGTCCGTCGCGGTCAGCACGACCTTCGCCGCCGTCCGGCGCCAGCGACCATCCGCACCGACAGCGGTCGTCACTGGAGGTAGCAGGTCGTCGCCGCACAACGCGGACGAAGGTGACGACGCGGGACTGGCCGGTGCGGCGGCGAAGGCCCCGTTCGGCGGCGAAGCGAAGTCGCCCGGACGGTCGAACCAGCCTTTCGCCGACAGCACCCAGGCAGAGAGCGCGACGACCAGGATGGCGATCACTCTGAAGCCCCTTCGCGGCAACACGCGCCTCCTTCACGGCGTCGCATCTGTCGGACGACGAGCCCCAGTGCGGGACGCCGATCACGCCCTCTTGTCAGGATACTACGTCTTCCGACGGAGACCACCGCGCAGGGAGCGTGTGACCTGCACGGGCGCCGTTGACGCAGGTCAATGCGCGCGCCGTCCAGTGTGCGATACTGTTACCACCACGGCGACAGTGCTTACCGCGCCGTGACCCACCGAACGACGTACCCGGC
>CAZTMO010000274.1:0-2925 GCA_964615105.1 uncultured Thermoleophilia bacterium | reverse complement strand
CGTTCCTGACGACAGACAGCGGCCTCAACAACGGCTACATGATCGCCCAGTACACCGCCGCCTCGCTTGTGGCCGAGAACAAGGTCCTGTGCCACCCCGCGAGCGTCGACTCGATCCCCAGCTCCGGCGACCAGGAGGACCACGTGAGCATGGGAATGACGGCGGCTCTCAAGCTCGCCGACGTGGTGCGCAACACGCAGACGGTCCTCGGTATCGAGGCGCTCTGCGCCGCCCAGGCGATCGATCTGCTGGCGCCGCTGAAGCCCGGCGTCGGTACGGCGCGCGGACACGGCGTCGTACGGAGCTTCGCGCCGACGCTCACGCGCGACCGCTATCTGGCGCCCGAGATCGAGGCCGCGGCGGCCGCGGTCCGCGAGGGCGCGTTCGCGCGCGCGGCGCAAGGGCTCAAGGAAGAGAAGGGGGCGTGACGTCCGTGGAGAGGAAGGCGGCGCGATGAGCGAGGCGGCGCGATGAGCGAGAAGGTCGCCGCCGACCTCGTGCTGCGCGGCGCGAACGAGCTTGTGACGATGAGCCGGCGCGAGGAGTGCGGCAGCGTCGCCGGTGGTGCGCTGGCGGCGAAGGACGGCGTCATCGTCTGGGTCGGCAGAGAGAAAGACCTGGACGGCGCCGTGGCCGTCGCCGGCGACGGTGTCGTCGTCGACGCGGAGGGCGCCTGCGTCCTTCCCGGCTTCGTGGACTGCCACACGCACCTCGCGTTCGCCGGCGACCGTGCGCATGAGTACGCGGCGCGCCTCGGCGGCGTCGACTACAGCGAGATCCTCGCCGGCGGCGGGGGCATCAATGCGACGGTGCGCGCGACCCGTGAGGCGCCGCTCGCCGAGCTCGAGCGCCTCACGCGCGCGCGCCTCGACTCGTTTCTCGCCCACGGCACGACGACGGTGGAGGCAAAGTCCGGGTACGGCCAGTCGGTCGAGGCCGAGCGCAAGCAGCTCGCCGCGGCGCGGGTCGAGCATCCGGTGCGCCGCGTGCACACCCTGCTCGCGGCGCACCTCACGCCGTCCGAGTACGCCGGCAGGCCCGACGAGTACATCGCCTTTGTATGCGAAGAGATGTTGCCGGCGCTGCAGGGCGAAGCCGAGTTCGTCGATGTGTTCTGCGACGAGGGCGCCTTCACCGTGGCGCAGACGCGGCGCGTCTTCGACACGGCGAAGGCGCTCGGCTTCAAGCTCAAGATCCACGCCGAGGAGCTCGCCCACACCGGCGGCGCGCGCCTCGCGGCCGAGTACGGCTGCGTGTCGGCCGATCATCTGATTTACGCGAGCGGCGACGACATGGCGGCGCTGCGCGCCGCCGGTGTCGTCGCCGTCGCCCTCCCGGGCACCTCCTACACGCTCCACACCGCCTACGCTCCGGCGCGCGCCTTCCTCGAAGCGGGGGTGACGCTTGCTCTGGCCACCGACTTCAACCCCGGCACCTGCTACTGCGAGAACATGCAGGCGATCATCTCGCTGGCCTGTCAAGAGGACCGCCTCACGCCGGACGAGGCGCTCTACGCGGCGACGATGGGCGGCGCCGCGGCGCTCGGCCGGCAGCACGAGATTGGCAGCCTCGAGGTCGGCAAGGCCTGCGATTTCATCCTGCTCGGGGCGCCGAGCCGCCACGAGCTGCCGTACCACTGGGGTGTGAACCTCGTCGAGGGCGCGGTCGTCGGTGGGCGGAGCCCGGGTGACGTCGCCGACGGCGCGGCGTCCGACTCCCTCGCGACGGGTGCGGCGCCCGGGCCCGCTGCGGGGGCTCGAGAGACCGGGCCCGGTGCGACGGGCGCCACGCCGGCACAAGGAGGCCCCGCATGACCCTGATCGAGTGCGTGCCGAACTTCTCGGAAGGGCGCCGAACCGAGGTCGTGGATGAGATCGTCGCCGCGATCGCGGCGGTCGACGGCGTCAGCCTGCTCGACCGCCAGAGCGACCCGGTGCACAACCGCAGCGTGATCACGTTCGCGGGACAGGACGCCGCGGTGGCCGAAGGCGCCTTCCGCGGCGTCGAGGCGGCAACGCGCCTGATCGACCTGACGACGCACGAAGGCGCGCACCCGCGCATGGGCGCCGCCGACGTCGTGCCGTTCGTGCCGCTCAAGGGCGAGGACATGCCGGTCTGCGTCGAGGTGGCGCACGCCGTGGGCGCGCGCGTCGCGCGCGAGCTCGGCGTGCCGGTCTACTTCTACGAGGACGCGGCGCGGCGCGACGACCGGCGCAACCTGGCCGCCGTGCGTGAGGGGCAGTTCGAGGGCCTGCGCGAGGCGATCGGTCGCGACCCGGCGCGGGTGCCGGACGAGGGTGCCCCGGCGGTGCACCCGACCGCCGGCGCCACCGCCGTCGGCGCCCGCGCCCCGCTGATCGCCTACAACATAGACCTCGCCTCGCGCGACCTCGAGCTCGCGCAGGAGATCGCCCGCGCGATCCGCGAGCGCGACGGCGGTTTGCCCAAGGTCAAGGCGCTCGGCCTCGCCCTCGACGACTGCGTGCAGGTCTCGATGAACCTCACCGACTACCGCGTGACCTCGATGCGGGACGTCTACGAGGCCGTCCAGGTCCGTGCCTGCGAGGCCGGCGTCGAGATCCGCCGCAGCGAGGTCGTCGGTCTTCTGCCGCAGGACGCGCTCGTCGGGCTGGCGCGCTCCGTCCTGCGCGCGACGGAGTTCACCGCCGCGCAGGTCCTTGAGGCGCGTATCCTCGACACGCTGCTCTGAGTGACCGTCCTGGACATCGAGAGCGCCGGTCGAGGCTGAGCACAGAAGGGCGACATGACCGCGCGCCGGCGGCGCGCCGGGCCTGCGGCGCCCGTCCCGCGTCAGGCCTGCAGCGCCCGCCTCCTCCGGGTCAGCGGTCGTAACCGGCGCGATACCGCTCGCACAGCTCGACGTAGCGCTGCTTGAAACCCCGCCATGCGGCCTTGTATTCCTCG
>CAZTMO010000273.1:1258-2930 GCA_964615105.1 uncultured Thermoleophilia bacterium | reverse complement strand
GGGTACCTTGTCGGTGCGCTGGCAGTAGCCGGTGGTACCGTAGAAGTAGGGCACGGTGTACTTGAGGCCGTTGTTCTCGTCGGGATCGTCGAAGGGCGGCGCTTCGAACTCCTCGCCCACGTACTTGAAATTCGGCAGGTAGTTCATGTCGAGAGGTTCCATGAGGCCGCTCTTGATCATGATGTGCACCATGTAATCGGAGGGCACGATCACGTCGTAGCCTTTGGCTCCGGCCTTGAGTTTGGCGAGGAGCTCCTCGTTCGACGAGAAGTACACCTCCTTGATCTGGATCCCGGTGTCCTTGAGGAAACGCTTCTTCAGGGCCGGGTTGAAGTAGTCGGTCCAGTTGTAGAAGACGATCTCGGCCGGCTTGGTCTCGTCCATCGGCGGCAGGGTGGCGGCGTCGCCCGCCGTGGTACCCTCGCCGCAGGCTCCGGCGAGGGCGCCGACGGCGGTCGCCGAGAGGCCCATGAGGAGCGCACGCTCGATGAACTGGCGCCGGGTGATGCCGCCGCGCCTCGCCTCGCGGCAAAGACCGGCGAGTTCGTTCTCGTCGCGACCAACGAGGTCCCTGTCGTCCATCAGCCCCCCTTGCCGATCGGACCGCCTGGCGCGCCCGTCATGGACACCGGCGGGTACGCACGGACGCACGGCCAGGACCAATCAGAGCCTACCACGCTCCGGCGCAAGCCAGAAGGCCAAGGACCCGCATGGAGACGCCGCGCACCCTGCGCGCCCCTCGCAGCCGCAGCGGCGGTGATGACGGCAGACTGACGTGACGCCATGGGGTTCCGGCCAGATCGCCCACCGGCGCAGAAGGTCAGAGTGACGGCAACGCCCCTTCCAGCCTCGCGAGCACGTCAGGCATATCCTCGCGCCCGAGGCCGACACGCACGTGCTCGTCGCCGAACTGGAAGACGCTCGACGGCAACAGCATGATGCCCGCCTCGTCGACGAGGCGACGGCAGAACTCGGTGGCGTGGCCGTCGCGCAGGCGAAGAAGGCAGACGCTGCCGGCGCGCGGCGGCGCGAGCGCGAAGCGCTCGTCGTGCCGCGCGACGAACGCCCTCAGCGCGGCGAGATTGCGGGCGATGCGCGCGCGATGGCGCTCGACGAGCGCCGCCCGCGCGCGCAGCCCGATCAGCGACAGGACCTCGCTCGGGGCGCTGCTGCAGATCGTCGTGTAGTCCTTGAGCGTGGCGATCGCCTGGAGCGCCTCGGCGTCTCGCGTCACCAGCCAGCCGATGCGGACGCCAGCCATGCCGAACACCTTTGACATGCCCGAGAGGCTCAGCGCGTCGGGCGCGACCTCGCAGGCCGAAGGCAGGCGGTCGCCCGGGTCGGCCTCGAGCAGGCGGTACATCTCGTCGGCGAAGACGCGCGCCCCGGCCTCCCGCGCAGCGGCGAAGACCGCCCCGTACTCGTCCCGCCTGGGCAGGGCCCCAGTCGGGTTGTGGGGGAAGTTGACCACGACCAGCCGGGTGCCCGGGCGCAGCAAGCCCTCGAGGTCGGCCGGATCGAAGCGCCACGAGCCCTGCTCGCGCGGCTGCCAGAGGTCCACGACACAGCCGATCGCGCGAGCGACCTCGAAGAGTGACTGATAGCCAGGATACGTACACACCACGCGATCGCCCGGACGCAGGAGCGCGTTCATGGCGACGAAGATCAGCTC
>CAZTMO010000273.1:0-1158 GCA_964615105.1 uncultured Thermoleophilia bacterium | reverse complement strand
CGCTTCGGCAAGGTGCTCGCCGTCGACGACGTCAGCTTCGCGCTTCAGCCGGGGACGATCACCGGCTTCCTCGGCCCGAACGGCGCCGGCAAGACCACGACCCTGCGCATGATCGTCGACCTCGTCCGCCCGAGCGGCGGCGCAACGCGCGTGCTCGGCGGGCGCTATCGCGACCTCGCGCGCCCGTGGACGCGCGTGGGGGCGCTGCTCGATGCCTCGGGCTTTCACCCCGGAAGGTCGGGGCGCAACGCGCTGCGCGTCGTCGCCCGCTCCTCCGGGATCCCGGACGCGCGCGTTGAGCAGGTGCTCGAGCTGGTCGAGCTCATGCCGGCCGCGAAGCGCGCCGTCAAAGGCTACTCGACCGGCATGCGCCAGCGCCTCGCCCTGGGCTGCGTCCTGCTCGGCGACCCCGAGCTGCTGCTGCTCGACGAGCCCGGCAACGGGCTCGACCCGGAGGGCATGCGCTGGCTGCGCACCTTCCTGCGCGGCCGCGCCGCCGAGGGCAAGACCGTGCTCGTCTCGAGCCACGTGCTCGCCGAGGTCGAGCAGACGGTCGACGACGTGCTCATCATCAGCAAAGGAAAGCTGGTGGCTCAAGGCCCCATCGGCAAGCTGGCTGGCGGCGCGTCACCCGTGGTCCGCTGCCGCGCGCCGCAAGCCGAGCGCCTGCAGGAGCTGCTCGTCGGCCGCGGCGCGGCCGTCAACCGGCTCGAGCAGGCGCTCGCCGTCCGGGGGCCCACGGCCGCCGAGGTCGGCCAGCTCGCCCTCGACCACGACATCGTCCTCCACGAGCTGCTCACCGAACAGCCGAGCCTCGAGGACCTCTTCCTCCAGATCGCCGGGACGAGGAGGGCGGAGCAGTGATCGACCTGCTCAGGGCCGAGATCCTCAAGGTGCGCAGCACGCGCACCGCCCTCGGCCTGCTCGTCGCCGCCCTGCTCATCGCGATCCTCCCGACGATCCTCGCCGTCCTCCTCATCCCCAAGGAGCTGCTGGAGGAGACGGAGGGCGACCTCCTGGCCGTGCTCGGCGTCATGCCGGCCGCGTCGCTCGTGCCGATCCTGTGTCTCGTCTTCGGGATCCTCAGCATGACCAACGAGTACCGGCACGGGACGATCTCGTACACCTACCTGACGGCGCCGCGCCGCGGGCAGGTCA
>CAZTMO010000272.1:0-2940 GCA_964615105.1 uncultured Thermoleophilia bacterium | reverse complement strand
CCGCGCTGCCGTTCGCCGCGTACTACCCCGCCTCGGTCCCGCGGGGCTTCGGGCCGCGCGGCGCGGCGCTCGCGCGCGCCGAGTGGCGAGACGCCGGCGCCGGCATGCAGTGGGAGGGTCTGGCCACGCCGGCCGCGCTCTTCTCCTGGCGGCGAGGCTTCGACGACCTTTCGATCAGCACGCGTCCGTATGCGCGCAGCGTGGTCTACGAGGGCGAGGGCCTGCCGTCACGCATCGTGGAGGACCCGTTCGAGAGCACCTACGCGTGGCTGCTCATGCGCACACGGCCGCGCGACCTCATGCTCAGGCGCGGAGCGCTCGCCGGCCTCGAGGCACACGTGGTCGCCGGCGCGTGGGCGTACCCGCACCTCTGGGTCGTCGTGCCCGCCGCGAACGGCGGCGAGAAGCTGGTCGTCACCGTCGCCGGCGACGCGACCGCCGACGAGCTCGTCGCCGTCGCCGAGTCGCTCGCCCCGCTGAGCGCGCCGCCCGACTGACCCCGGCGCGCTCTCCTGGCCCTGCTGGCCAGGCGCTCCTGACGCTCGAGGCGATGCGCGCGCCTCACCCTTCGTCCGCCCGACCCTCGACGGAAGAAACGCGCTCGTCAGGCGTCAGACTCGACGAGGGCACGATGATCGTCACCGCCACACTCACGGCGAAGGGTTCTTCGCCATACGACGCGAAAGCGATGCCAGTGGCCGCGAACGAGATAGACCCGGCCGTGCTCGCCGCCGCGCGCCGCGGGGACCGCGGCGCCTTCGTCGATCTCCTGCGTTTCTACGAACGTCGCATGCGCCACGTGGCCTGGCAGGTGCTCGGCGACGCGCAGGCGATGGAGGACGTCCTTCAGGAGGCCGCGCTGCGCGCGTACCGCGGCTTGGGCTCGTTCCGCGGCGACTCCGGCGCCGGCACGTGGCTCTGCCGGATCGCCTACACGGCGTCGGTCGACCACGTGCGACGCAGGCCGCGTGAGACCGTGGCGGAGGGCGACGAACTCGAAACCGACCCGGCTCCCGACCCGGGCGACGCCGTCGTCGCCCGGCTGATGTTCGACCAGGCCTTCGCAGCTCTCTCGAAGGAGCAGCGCATCGCGCTGCTCCTCGTCGACCGCGAGGGCCTCGACTACGCGGCCGCAGCCGGGATCGTCGGCGTCGCCTCCGGCACCCTGGCTTCGCGACTCTTCCGGGCGCGCCAGTCGCTTCGCGCCGCGCTCGAGCAGGACGACGTGGAGGCCCAGCGATGACGGACCCGCCGATCCCGATGTCACCCCGCCCGGACGCCGAGCTGGGGCTCGCGCTACGGCGCTTTGACCCGCCGGAGCTCAGCGCCGGCTTCTGGCAGGCACTCGCCGACCGGCTCGCCCTCGAGCCCGACGCCGTCGCGCCGGCAGGGCGGCGACGGCGACCCTGGCTTCGCCTGGCCACCGTCGCCGCCGCTGCTGCGCTCGTCGCCGTGGCCGTGCTGTGGTTGGGCCTCCCCGGCGTCAACCACGTCCGCGTGCCGGGCTCCGGCAACGGGCCGGTCGTCGTCGGGCCGGAGCCCGCGACGGCGGCCGAGGTGGTCGCACGGCTCGAAGCGGCATTGCTCCGGGTGAAGAACGTGCAAGGCACGCTCGTGGAGCGCAGCCTGATCGTCGAGCCCGCCGACGAAGAAGGCGGCAACCTCAACGGCGTCGACGTGCCGCCCGGCACATACAACGACTACGTCTATCACGTGGTGGTGCGCAGCGACGGAAGCTTCCGCAAGGAGGCGGTCGCCCAGCGCTGGAGCGTGGGTGAAGACGACCGCGTCGGAGGGACGTTCAGGTTCAGGTCAGCCCCCGGGGAAGCCGTCGAGACGTACGACGCACAGGCCGGCGTGTGGCGCCTGTACTCGCCGGAGACCACCAGCGAGGACGACGGCTCCTGGAGAGCCGAGCAGGCCATGGAATCGCGCGGCGTCGCGGCCGGTCCGCCCGACGGGTACATCGGCGTCGAGTTCGGTCACGCCGCCTCGGCGCGTGCGATCGGACGCCTCGCGAGAGGGGACGTGGAAGGCGTCGTCTACGACGGGCGCCCTGCCTGGATCGTCAGCGCTCCCATCCCCCACGAAGAAGGCCGCGGTAACGTCGGCCTCAACTCCACCTGCATGGAGCCAATCGGCCGCATCGCGGTGACGGTGGACGAGGAGACCGGCTACCCGCTGCGCATCCAGGAGTACGCGCACGGGGTGGTGCACTGGGAGGTGCGCCTCGAGGACGTCGTCGTCGATGCGCCGCTCCCCGCCGACACGTTCATGCTCGAGCGTGAGGGAGGCTGGCCCGACTCATCGGACGGCGGATTCCGCGATTGCGGCGTGAGCGAGCTTCGCGACCTCATCGGGTTCGAACCCAGGCTCCCGGCGTGGCTGCCGCGCGGCTTCACCGTGGGCCGGGTGACCTACACCACCGTCACTCTTGACGATCCCTACAATCCCGCGGCCAACGGAAGCGACGTGGCGAATGTGCGCTACGAGCGCGGTTTTGAGAGCGCCACGGTGACGGTGCGCAAGGCGACGAATCCGAGTCTCAGCGCGAGGAAGGACCCCTTCGCCTACGTCGGCAACTTCGACCCCGACCTGGCTCCGCCGCCGGACGACCGGAGGATCGCCTCGGGCGCGTACTCCGGAAGCACGGCGCGCGTCGTCACGTCGCAGGTCGTCGTCCCTCACCTCTGGCTCGTCAAGGACGGCGTTCTCGTCACGGTCGCCGGCGACTTGACCGAGCGCGAACTGCTGCGCATCGTCGAGTCCATGTGATCAGTCAGCGGCACAAGCGCCGGATGCGTCTCGACCGGGCGACGGAAGCTGCCGGTCCGTCCCTGGACCGGCGCGAGCGTGCGGCGGAGTCGCTGGGCCCGGTCGCCTGAGGAGTCAGCCCAGCAGGCCCTCGATGATCAGGTCGGTCGCCTTCTCTTCGTCGAG
>CAZTMO010000271.1:0-2951 GCA_964615105.1 uncultured Thermoleophilia bacterium | reverse complement strand
TCGTCCGCGCCCTGCTCGAGGGCTCGCCCTGCGCCGTCTACCTGGTCCCCGCGGCTGCCTGAGCGTCGCCCCCGAGGACACAGCCCGTCGGCCCGCGATCCGTGCGCGCGGTCAGGACCGCATGCCGGCGGCCCGCCTGCTCAGTCAGGCTCGAGGGACGCGACGTAGTCGGCGAGGCTGGTGCGCAAGAAAAAGCGCAGCACGTCGAACGCCTTATCGAAGTCGAAGCCCGGTGGCCGAAGGGCGGCCTGGAGGGCGAGGCCGTCGACGACGGCAGTCATCAGCGCGCCCAGGGCGACGAACCCATCCCTGTTCTGTGGCGTCACGCGGTCAGACAGACCGAACCACTCGATGTTCATCTTGTAGTACCAGGTGTAGAGCTCGGCGACGCGCGGCCGCAGCTCGTCGTCGCGCGCGATGTGCGGCAGAAGGTCGAAGAAGAGGCGAAAGCCTTCTTCGTCCCCGGCCAGCCGGCGCTGTCCTGAGACGTAGCGCTCGAGACGTTCCTCGCCGCTGACGCCCTGAAGCTCTTCGGCGAAGGCGACGCAGTCGTCGTAGTCCAGCGAATCGACGAGGGCGAGCACGAGGCCCTTCTTGGTGCCGAAGTAGTACTTGATCGCCGACTTGTTGCGGCCGGCCTCCGCGGCGATCGCGTCCCAGCGGAGCGCCTCCCAGCCGCCTCGCAGCAGCAGGCGCCGTGCCGCCTCGAGGATCAGCCGCGCGGTCTCGGGCAGATCGACCACCGGGTCGTCGAGGGGCAGTCCAGACTCGAGGTCGGGCTGGAGGATCACGTCGTCTCGGCTCATGCGCTCCCAGGCTCGCGGGTCGGGGTCTTCGGGGCAGAGTGTCGGCTGCGGCCAGCAGGGACACTAGAGGACGACCGTCCCGGGCGCAACAGCCGCGGCCCGGCGCCGGACGAGCGGTCGTGGCGCGAGTCGACGGCAAAGCCGGCGGGCTCACCTGATATTGGGGTCTTGTCAAGGACCACGAACACGGCTAGTATTCAACCAACTAGTTGGTCGACATGCAAGCAGGCGAGGGTCGGGAGAAGGGAACGGCTGTCGCGCCACGAGCAGACTGGGAGGAGCCATGAAGGTCGTCATCATAGGAGCGGGCGAGCAGGGCTTCGTCCTGACCTGGAACCTCGTCAAACACCCCGGTGTGGACGAGATCGTCATCGCCGACTATGACGAGTCCAGGGCCCAGGACGTCGCGACCCGCGTCGGGGCCGGAAAGACCACCGCTGTCAAGATCGACGCCCGCGACGTCGACGCCGTGGCCGCGCTGGCCGAGGGCGCCGCGCTCATCATCAACGCCGTCCTCCCGGAGTGGGACGAGCCGCTCATGAGGGCCGCCCTCAAGGCGAAGTGCCACTACCAGGACATGGCGACCCGTACCGTGGGCGGCACCGTCGACGATGGCCTGCTCATGCAGATGGGAATGGACGCGGACTTCAAAGCGATCGGCAAGACGGCGCTCATCCACTGCGGCATGACCCCGGGCGTCACCAACACGCTTGCCGCCATCGGTTACGAAGAGCTGGACCAGTGCGAGGAGATCCGCATCAAGGGTGGCGGTGTCTTCAAGTCGGAGGTGCCGCTGCAGGTGTGGTCGCAGGAGACCTACTACATCGACAACCAGACGCCGCCGCTCTACTTCGACGAGGGCGAGTTCAAGCGCGCCGAGCCGTTCGGGGGTTGGGAGTACTACGACTTCCCTGCCCCTGTGGGGCGCACGCCGGTGACCTTCCACGAGCACGAGGAGTGCTCCACGCTGCCGCGGTTCCTGCCGAAGCTGGGGGAGAAGGGCCTCAAGCACGTCGACTTCAAGCTCGGCGGCCTCGAGGAAGGGCTCAAGAAGGCCCAGATGCTCGTCAAGATGGGCTTCGCCAGCCCTGAGCCGATGGACGTCAAGGGCGCGACCATCCGCCCGATCGACCTGCTCGTGAAGCTGCTGCCACCGACCACGCCGCGCGACGTGATCGCCAAGATGGCGGCGGAGGGCCGCATCATCGACGAGGGCGTGTACACGATCGAGCTCTTCCGCACGGCGGGAGAGATGCCGGGCGTCTCCTTCTTCGTCTTCCCGCCCAACATCCAGTGGGTCAACGACAAGCTTCCCGGCGCTAATCGCGTCTCGTACGGCACCTCGACGCCGGCCGCGATCCACGCCGAGTTCCTGCTTGACGGCAAGATCCCCGAGACGGGCATCGTGCCCCCCGAGGCGCTCTCGCGTGAGGCCCGGCTGGCCTACGTCGAGGAGCTCAAGAACCGCGGCCTGCGCATCGTGCGGCGCAGTGCCGAGTGGATGTAGACCAGTTCCTCCGGAAGGTCGCCCCGACCTTCATGTGGGCCGGCGGTCCCCCCTGGCCGCCGGCCCACTTCGAGGGGCGCCGCCGCCGCAGCGGGTCGTTGCGACGAGTCGACGACGACGCCTCCGGCAGAACGGTGCAGTGGCGTGTGTGTGGCGTTCAGTCGGGATGAGCGAACCGACCGCCGAGCCGCTCCCACGGGCAGGTAGACTGAATCAGAGACGGTCCCATGCGCAGTCGACGGGCCGGAAGGCCCAGTAGCGGCGAGTCGCCGCTTGCGCGGAACGAAGGCCCAGTGGAGGAGGCGGGCAATGGCCGACTTGAGCAGTTCCACCTTCGTCCCGACGTTCGACTTCGACGCCGAAGAGGTCTGGATCGGCGACGACCCCGCCAACGCCGCACGGCCCGGCGTGCTGTCGCAGGGCGTCTACGGCGCCAAGGTGGCCATCGATCTGATCCTGCGCCTGCTCGCCGACAAGGGGATCAAGGGCACCTTCTTCGTCGTGGGAAAGGTCGGCGAGAAGTATCCGCACAAGGTTCGCCGCATCATCGCCGACGGGCATGAAGTGGCCGTGCACGGCTACACGCATCGCTCGCCGACGACACTGCCGCGCGAGGAGGGGAAGGACGTGCTCGCGCC
>CAZTMO010000270.1:0-2985 GCA_964615105.1 uncultured Thermoleophilia bacterium | reverse complement strand
CGACGACGTCGCTCACGGCGGCGACGTCGCCGAACGAGCACATGCGGTCGCCGCCACGGGCGCGCGCGTAGGCGGTCGCGACCGGCGAGTAGTCGGCGTCGGGCAGGAACTGAGTGGCGCGGTACGTGTCGGAGAGCTCGCCGGAGACGGCGGCGCCGGCCGGGCTCACGTGCTTGAACGAGGCGGCGCCCGGCTTGCCGGTCGCCGCCTTGAGCTCGCGCACGAGCTGCCAGGCGCCGAGCGCGTCGAGGAAGTTGATGTACCCCGGCCTCCCGCTGAGGACCTCGAAGCCCGCCTCGTCGGGGACCGTGACGCCGGCCGGCGTCTGGTGCGGGTTGCAGCCGTACTTGAGCGCGATGTCCATGCACATCCCCTTCCTCGAGCCGCGGGTACGCGGCAGGACTGTCGGCCGCAGTCTATCGTCGCGGCGCGATGGCGTGACAGCCGATATCGCGGTGAGGTGCCAGCCGGCGCCGCGCTGAGGTGACAACCAGCCCCGCAACGAGGCTGCGGCCGGCCCGGCGATGAGTCGGGAGTCGGCCGACGTGACGAGATGGCGGCCGGCCGCGGAATGGGGCGACGGCGGAGCGCCGGTGCTAGGGTAGCGGCCGGACGCGGCGGTCGCAGGAGCTGCCGCGCAACGATCTCATCGCGTAGCCGCCGACGCCGGACCTGCGAGGACCAGACTGGCCGAGAAGAGCCCGACAGAACGTGGGAACGACCAGCTTGCGCTGCCGCTGCTGGTCGCGCTTCCGGTCATGGTCGTCTGGGGCGGTACGGCGGTGTTCACGAAGGTCGCCACCGAGCAGATCGACCCGCTGCTTGTCGGCATCCTCCGCACGGTTCTGGGCGGGTGCCTGGCGCTGCCGCTCGCCCTGCTCATGCGCCAGAAGCTGCCCTCGGGTCGCCACGAACGCCGCCTCCTGGTGTTCGCGGGGTTCGCGGCGTACATCGGCTTTCCGCTCATCTTCGCCTTCGGCCAGGACATGACCTCGGGCGTTCACGGCACCCTCATCCTGGCGATGCTGCCCGTACTCACCAGCCTGTTCGGCACGATCGTCGAGCGGCGCCGCGTGTCGGCCCAGTGGATCGTCGGCTGCGCGATCGCACTGGCCGGTACGGCCGTCGTCATCCTCTCGCGCGCGTCCGGCGCCGCGGACGGGGCGAGCGTGCCCGGCGACCTGCTGCTGCTCGCCGCGTGCACGGTGTGCGCGATGGGCTACGTAGCCGGCGCGCGGCTCTCGCAGCTCGGGTACGCCGCCGTTCCCACGACGCTGTGGGGCATCACCGGCGCCTCGGTCGTCCTCTCGCCGCTGCTCGTCTGGTCGCTGGCGAGCGGCGGCGTGCCGCAGGCCGACGCCGCCGCCTGGGGCTCGATCCTCGTCCTCGCCGTGCTCGTCTCGGTGCTCGGCTACGTCGGCTGGTACTGGGCGCTCGCCAGGGGAGGCATCAGCCGCATCGCCTCCATCCAGTTCACAGAGCCGCTGTTCGGGCTGCCGATGGCCGTCGTCCTGCTCGGCGAGCGAGCGGCGCCGGTGACGCTCGCCGGCGCCGCCGGCGTGCTCTTCGGCGCCTGGCTCGTCCTGCGCGCCGGCCGTCCGGGCCGCGCGAGCCCGCCGGGGAACGCCGGACCGACTACCGAGCCCGGCCCCTCTCTTCCGCCTCCGTGACCACGGCGTCGAGCTGCGCCGTCACGTCGTCGGGCAGCGGCTCGGGATGGTGCTCCGCGAGGATCCGCACCGCGGCCTCCTTCGCCACGGCGTAGGCATCCCTCGCGCCGGCGGCCTCCCAGTCCTCGCGCACGCGGCGGTCCATGTACTTGGGCTGGCTCTGCGCGCGCATGAACTTGAGCGTGGCGTCGAGCGAGAGGAAGTCCCTGAACGGCCCGACCGAGACGATGTCCTCCACCGCCAGGGTCTCGTCGTCCACGCGGATCCCCCCGACGGCCTGCTTGATCATCCGCGCCATATCGTTGTCGAGGACGTACTGCGCGTAGTCGAAGGTGACGCCAGATTCGGTCATCCCCGCCCCGTAGATCAGGTTGGCCCCTGCCAACGCTGCCAGGAGGGCGGTCAGGGTCTTCTCGTGACCGGCCTGGACGTCACTGAGCTTGGAGTCCGCCTACAACCCGGCCACGAAGCTCGGCAGCAGATAGCGCCGGGCGAGCTGCGCCACAGCGGCGCTGATCATGGCGAGCTCGGGCGAACCGACGGAGGCCGACGCATACCGCAGGTCCATGGCCGTCGTCGACGAGCCGTAGATGGTCGGCGCGCCGCGCTCGGTGAGCTGCGCCAGCGTGAGGCTGGCCAGCACCTCGGCGTTGTGCGTCACGAGCGTGCCGGCGAGCGTGACCGGCGAGGACGCGCCGGACATCGCCATCGAGATGACGTTGTTGGGGATGCCGTGCCGCGCCGCCCCCATGATGACCTCGGCGGCGTCCCTCGTGATCTTGAGCGGGCTCACCGGGCACTCGCAGAAGTAGACCAGGGGCCGCTCGCGGAGCGTATCCTCGCCGCCGGCGACGGCGGCGCCCATGCGCACGATGGCGTCGACGTCGTAGGTGGACATGGCGCCGGTGCCGACGCACTTGGTCGTGTTCTTGAGCCCGATCGCCGCGTCACGGACCGCCAGCGTCGTCTCGGGCGCGTCGCGCCCCTCGACGGCGTGCTCGTAGGTGTCGATCGCGTCGAGGTAGTCGGTCATGCGCGCGAGGTCGGCGACATCCTGAGTCGTCGACGTGCGGTACTCGTCGGTACGGGGGTCCCTGACCATGATCCCGGCGCTGAAGTTGGTGAAGCCGACGCGGCCGCCCTCGAGCACGACGTCGTTCTCGGGGACGCGCCCGGCGAGGCGCACCGTGGGCGGCGCCGAGCGGATCGCGTCCTCGACGATGTGGGGCGGGATCTTGACCGTCTTCGTCCCGCGGTCGACGCGGCAGCCACCGTCGGCCATCACGTCCAGCGCCTCGTCGCTCTCGACGAACAC
>CAZTMO010000269.1:0-3013 GCA_964615105.1 uncultured Thermoleophilia bacterium | reverse complement strand
ACGCCCGACGCGAGGCCGGCGACGAGCCCGCCCAGGCGGGCTGCTTTGTCGGCGAGCGAGCCGAGCTTCTCGTGAAAGACGACGGCGCCGAGCCGGCCGGCCATGGCCAGAAGCCCCTCGGCGAGGTCGCGGTCGTAAGCGAACTCGGCGTCGTCGAGGCGGCCGTCGAGGACGCGCTGGTTGCCGCGCGTCACGACGTCGGCCGCCTGCGGGTCGCTGTTCGCGACGTAGAGGAACGCCGGCAGCAAGGCGTCGTCCGCCGTGTGCACCGGGAAGTAGCGCTGGTGACTCTGCATCGCGGTCACGAGCACCTCGCGCGGCAGGCGCAGATGCCGCTCGTCGAACCCACCGCGGGCAACGCTCGGCCATTCCGCGAGGAAGACCGCCTCGGCGAGGAC
Organism: uncultured Thermoleophilia bacterium; assembly: GCA_964615105.1. Taxonomy (GTDB): domain Bacteria; phylum Actinomycetota; class Thermoleophilia; order UBA2241; family UBA2241; genus UBA2241. Next base: position 2,615 of record CAZTMO010000269.1, on the reverse strand, counting down.
GTCGCCCGGGTCGAACCACGCGCCCCCGACCTCCGCGGCCGCGGCGTCCAACCCCGCGACGATGCGCCGCCGGCGCTCGTCCTGGTCGACGACGACGCGTTGCGTCTCAAGACGCTCCTCGTAACGGTCGGCCTCGTCCACGCTCACACAAGAGCCGAGCACGCGGTGCCCCTCGGTGACCTCGCCGATCTCGAGGTCGTAGAAGGCGCCGCGTACAGTCTCGGCACCGAGCTTGGCGACGACCCAGCGGATGGGCCGCGAGAACCGCAAGAAGTCGGCGGCGCCCTCCGGCCGCCGCCCCCAGCGCATGCCGCGTGGCACCTGGATGCCGGTGACCAGCTTCGCCACGAGGTCCGGCAGAACGGCGAGCGTCTCGGCCCGCGGCGCCTCGACCTCGGCGACCACGAACTCGACGCCGTCGACGGTCTCACGTCCCAGGTCGCCGACACCCATGCCCTTGCCGCGGGCGAAGCCCTCGCCGGCCTTGGTGGGCGCGCCGTCGGGGCCGAAGGCGACGGCGGTGCGCGGGCCGCGAAAGCGCTGCGTCTCGGCCTCCTGCCGCGCCGGGACGCCGGGCACCAGCACGGCGATGCGGCGCGGCGCGACCAGGACCCGCAGGTCGGCGCGCCTGAAGTCCTGCGGCAGCAGGCGCGCCTCCGCAAGCAGCCGTTCGGCGAGCCCCGCTTCGGCATCGTCTCCGCGAAGCTGGCGCAGGACGGACTCGCAGAACCGGAACGGCAACTCCTCGCAGCCGATCTCGATCAGCAGGGTCGCGCCGCTCACGGGGCGGCGCCATTCGTCGTCGGCGCGTCGTCCGCGGCGCCCGGCTCCCGCGCGTCGGCGGCGGCGCCCGGCTCCGGCGGCGCCGCCTCCCCCTCCTGGACCTCGAGGTACAGGCGCGCGACCTTGCGTGCCAGGTCGCGTACGCGGGCGATGTGCGCCGTACGGTCGGTGACGCTGATCACGCCGCGCGCGTCGAGGAGGTTGAAGGTGTGGCTGCACTTCAGGACCTGGTCGTAGGCCGGCACCGGCAGCCGCTCGGCGAGGCAGCGCTCAGCTTCGACGGCGTGCTCGCGAAAGTGCCGGTACAACATGTCCGTGTCGGCCACCTCGAAGCTGTAGCGGCTGAACTGCCGCTCGTTCTCGCGGTACACGTCGCCGTAGGTGACGGTCTGCAACGTCCCGTCGGCCTCTTCCCACTGCGACCAGACGATGTCGTAGATGCTGTCGACGCCCTGCAGATACATGGCGATGCGCTCGAGCCCGTAGGTGAGCTCGACCGTGATGGGGTCGAGGTCGAAGCCGCCGAGCTGCTGGAAGTAGGTGAACTGGGTGATCTCCATGCCGTCGGCCCAGACCTCCCAGCCCTGGCCCCAGGCGCCCAGGGTCGGGCCCTCCCAGTTGTCTTCTACGAAGCGCACATCGTGCTCGGCCAGGTCGATACCGAGGGCGACGAGCGACTCGAGGTAGACGGCCTGGATGTCGGCCGGCGACGGCTTGATCACGACCTGATACTGGAAGTAGTGACCGGCGCGGTACGGGTTCTCGCCATAGCGCCCGTCGGCGGGCCGCATCGACGGCTCCACGTAGGCGGCACGCCACGGCCGCGCGTCGAGACAGCGGAGGAACGTGGCCGGGTTGAACGTGCCGGCGCCGACCTCGGTGTGGTAGGGCTGGACGACGACGCAGCCCTGCGCCTCCCAGAACGCCTGCAGGCGCCCGATGATCTCCTGAAAGGTCGGGTGCGCGCGCCCCGCGCCCGCACCCCGTTCGATCGCGCTCATGATCCTCCGGTCGGGACGGCCGATTGTATCAGTCGCGCGCGGGTGCGAGACAGCCCGGGCGGAACGGGGCGGCAGGGAGGCGGAACGACGCACGGCCGCGAACCGGCGCATCGCGCTACAGACGGGCGAAGCGCAGCGCGCGGAGACGGGTGCCCGTGTGATAGGCGAAGAGCTGATGCAGGTGGCGGAGAGCTTCTTCGGCCGCCTCGGACGGCGGCGTGGCGCGCAGCTCGGCGAGCGGCAGCGACACGGCGTCGCGCAAGGCGGCGACCGCTTCCGGCGTGATCGGCACGCCGTCGCCGAGGCAGTCGCCGCAGACGAGGCCGCCGCGCGCCGCCGAGAAGGCGAGCGCGCGGCCGCCGCCGCCGCACGCGGCGCAATGGTCGAGCACCGGCAGGTAGCCCGCCTCATACAGGAGCTTCATGAGGAAGCCGAGGACGACGGGCGCCCGCGACGCCGGGCCCTCGAAACCCGCGTCGATCTCGCGCAGGGCGCCGCGCAGCAGAGCGAAGACGCGCTCCTCGGGTTCGCCCTCGGCGAAGAGCAGGACGGCGGCCTCGCAGCCGACCGCCGCCGCCGTCAGCGCCTCACGGTCTTCGCGCAGATGGCGGAAGACGTCGACGAGCTGGGCGGACGTGACCGTCGCGCGACTGCGACCGCGGTAGAGCACGAGGTCGCAGACGTTGAACGGCTCGAGACGTCCGCCCCACCGCGAGCTCGTCCGTCGCACACCTTTGACCACGGCGTCGATGCGTCCCTGCTCACGGCTGAAGAGGGTGAGCCAGCGGTCGGCCTCACCCAGCGGCCGCGACGAGAGCACCACGGCGCGCG
>CAZTMO010000268.1:0-3020 GCA_964615105.1 uncultured Thermoleophilia bacterium | reverse complement strand
GAGTCACCGTCGACGATCGACCTCTTCCGTGAGTCCCTGGAGTCGGGCAACACGATGTCCTTGAGGGTGATGACGCGGGACGGTCAGGTCCTAGCCGGCGAGGCCTCGGTCTCCAGTCTCAGCGACGCCTCCGACGGACCTACCTCTGTCGCCCTTGCGGGCGTCGGACCTCTGCACGGCTTCTGACGGCGTCGCAGCCTGGCCGCGCCGGCCTTCGCTCGGGGGCCGGCGCGGCGTCGTCGGGGCGCCGCGTCAGGCGGTCGCCAGCACCTCGTCGCCGATCAGCTCGCGTACGCGAAGCATGTCGAAGACGCCGCGGACCTGTGGCGGCAGGTTGCGCGCCGTGACCGGGACGCCCTGGCTGCGAAGGTCCAGGCACAGGCGCACGAAGATCCCCGTGCCGGATGAATCGATGAACTGCACGTCGCCGAAGTCGACGACTACGGCCTGGGCGCCGCGAGCGGCGGCGAAGACCGCGGTGCGAAGACCGTCGGCGCAGTCGAGGTCGAGCTCGCCCGAGAGGTGGACCGTCGGCGCCGGTCCTGGAGTCGTGATCGTCTGGAACATCTTCACCTACCTCGTGTGGTCATGTGGTCAAGGAGCAGAGTCGTGCCGTCGTCTCCAGTGTGGAGCCCGACTGCGTCGAGGTTGTCGAGGATGATCTTCAGGCCGTAGCCCATGGAGGCCTGCCCGTCTCCCGCCGGGGGTTCGATCCAGTTGACGAAGTTGAACCCGGGGCCGTTGTCGGCGAGGACGGCGCGAAAGCGGTCGTCGAGCTGTCGCAGGCGGAGGGTGCCGGCCCCCCCGCCGTGCAGGAGCATGTTGGTCGCGGCCTCGGAGATGCAAAGCACGTACATCACGCGTTCGTCTTTGTCCAGGCCGCAGTCCGTCAACACCGCGTCGAGCGCGGCGCGCGCCCCGGCCAGGTCGACGGCATCGCGGAGCCGGTCGTCGATGAGTGGGGTGCCGCGATCACACTCCAGGGTCACCTCCTCCTTGCTGAGGATGCGCAGTCTCGCGCAGGCGACCGCGGCGGCGAGGTCGCTGAGGATCTCGTTCAGGCCGCGGCGGTGGTCGCCGTGATGGCGGCGCCACCCGTTCGTCTGGATCCTGAGGATGTCACACCAGCCGTCCTGCGGGACGAAGCACAGCTCGTCGGTCTCGAAGTGGTCGGGAAGAGAGACTGTGTAGGCCATGAACTCCTTGCGACGCAGGGCCTCTACGGCGTGTCGTCTGAGGTCATCGCGGGGGATATCGAGGTCGAACTCGCCGATCACGTCCTGCAGGAGCCGCGTTCGCGCGACGTATCGGCAGACCTGGAGCGTCGCCGGACGGTGGGCGGTCTCGCCGAGGACCGAGGCGGTCGAGAAGCGGCCGGCCGGCGTCGTCACCGTGCCTCCATCAGCAGGAGCGTCGCGTCGTCCACAGGGCGCGCGCCGTCGCGGAAACGGGCGATCTCATGCCAAGTCGTCGCGAGCGCGTCGTCGAGCGTGCCGCCGCGTGTCCGGGCGAGGACGTCGGCCAGACGCTGAAGCCCGAAAAGCTCGCCCGACGGTGCCCGTGCTTCGGTCAGGCCGTCGGTGAAGACGGCGAGACGCTCGCCGGGAGCGAGCGGCACTTCGTCGTCGGCGAACGTCAGGCCCGTGCGCACGCCGAGAGCAGCGCCCTGTGAGGGCAGCTCGCGGACGCCGCCGTCGCGCAGTACGAGGACCGGGTTGTGGCCGCCGCCGGCGACGGTCGCCGTCCGCGCGGCCGGGTCATAGGCCACGACGGCCAGCGTCAGGAACGTCGGCATGCGCTGGCCCTCGAGATCGCGAGCCAGGCCGTCGTTGACCTCGCGGAGGACCTCGGACGGGCGCTTGCCGGGGGTCACGGCGTCGTGCAGCAGCGAACGCGCCATCGCCATGATGAGGGCGGCGGCGAGGCCCTTGCCCATCACGTCGCCGCAGACGATCGCCCAGCGCCCGTCGCCGAACTCCATGTAGTCGTAGTAGTCGCCGCCGACCTCGCCCAGGAACTCGATACGCTGGACAAGGTCGACGCCTTCGATCGCCGGCGTCCGCGAGGGCAGAAGGTCGAGCTGGATCCTCTGCGCGCGCTCCAGCTCGGCCGCCACCTTGAGCTGGGCGTCGCGCAGCTCGTCGTGCAGGCGTGCAGAGGTCTCGAGCTCGCCGCGGAACGAGGCGATCGTGGCGTCGAAGCTCTCGCGGTCGCGCGCCCGACCGACGTACACCTGGTAGAAGGAGTAGATGAGGAACAGCGGCGGGATCACGAGGAGCAGCCCGGGGATACCGAGGGCGGCATAGAGCCAGGCTGCGACGATGGCGATGGTCGCCCCGGTGAGATAGCCGGGCAAGGCCCACTCGTAGTTGCGGCGCCAGACGGCGACGGCGCGTCCCGACGAGCTCAGCGCCACGACTACGGCGAGCAGCCATGTATTGACGAGAAAGTCGATCGTCGTCGCCGCGAACGCGGGGACGACCTTCTCGAGAAAAGCCGCGTCAGGGGGCAGCAGCGCAAGGTAGAGCAGGCCGCCGGCGAACGTCGAGACGATGTAGTTGGCGACGTTGAACGTGACCTTGAGAGGATCGCGGGTGAAGCCGGCCGTCGCCGCCCCCGAGACGGCGGCCACGACCAGCGCCTCCCAGAGGCCGAGCACGATCAGGGCGGCGAGCACGGGGACGAACGACAGCGTCACGATGCCAACGACGGGGAGGCGGACCTCGCGGAGGTCAGTCAGCGCGGCGAGGACGACGAAGGCGCCCAGTGCCAGCGACACGGTGGCGCCGTCGAGCCACGCGGCGGCGACCAGGCTCACGGCGGCGACCAACGCGACGGCGGCCACTGCGAGCACGACTGCGGGCTGCTGCTCCTCCGCCGGGGTCGCCGCGGGTTGGACGCGGCCGGACGTGGTCACTGTCCCTCGATGAGCACGGTCCACGCGAACTTTGTCCACGCGAACTTTGTCCACGCGAACTTCGTCCACGCGAACTTCGTCCACGCGAACTTCGTCCACGCGA
>CAZTMO010000267.1:0-3055 GCA_964615105.1 uncultured Thermoleophilia bacterium | reverse complement strand
CCATGGACGAGGAGCTCCAGGCCACGATCCGCGCGCGCATCGCCGACGAGAACGTCAGGCACGTCCAACTGTGGTTCACCGACATCCTCGGGAACCTCAAGATGATCGAGATCCCCGAGCGGCAGCTTGACAGCGTCCTCGACAGCGGCGCCCCTTTCGACGGCTCGTCGATCGCCGGCTACGCCGAGGTCGAGGAGTCGGACATCGTGGCGATGCCCGACTGGACGACCTTCAAGGTCCTGCCCTGGTCGCAGAACCACGAGCGCACGGCGTTCGTGTTCTGCGACATCCTCGACCGCGACTACCGGCCGTTCGAGGGCGACCCGCGCTGGATCCTGCGCCGTCAGCTCGAGCGTGCCGCCGGCATGGGCCTCAGCTTCTACGTCGGCCCCGAGCTGGAGTACTTCTACTTCAAGGACGACGTCGGCCCCGAGCTGACCGATGAGGGGGGCTACTTCGACGTCCTCCCCGCCGACCTCAGCAACGACCTCCGCAAGCAGACCATGCGCACCCTCGACCGGCTCGACATTCCCATGGAAGCCTCGCATCACGAGGTGGCTCCCTCGCAGCACGAGATCGATCCCCACTACGACGAGGCTCTGGTCATGGCCGACCGCGTCATGATCTCGCGCCTCATCGTCAAGGAGGTCGCGGCCCACAACGGCGTCTACGCGACCTTCATGCCCAAGCCGTTGCATGGCGTGTGCGGCAGCGGGATGCACGTCCACCAGTCGCTCTTTCGCGGCGCCGAGAACGCCTTTTTCGATGCGGACGACCCCGCCCACCTCTCTGTCGTCGCCAAGGGATTCATCGCCGGCCAGTTGCGCCACATGCGCGAGATCTGCGCGGTGCTGAACCAGTGGGTGAACAGCTACAAGCGCCTGGTGCCCGGCTACGAGGCGCCGGTGTACGTGAGCTGGGCGCACCGTAACCGCACGGCGCTGATCCGCGTACCGCTCTTCATCAAGGGCAAAGAGAGCACGGTGCGCGCCGAGCTGCGCAACCCGGACCCGGCGGCCAACCCTTACCTGGCGTTCGCCGTCATGCTGGCCGCCGGCCTCGAGGGCATCGAAAGAGGCTACGAGCTGCCGCCGGCCGTCGAACCCAACATCTATGCGATGGCCGTCGAGGAGCGCGAGGCCGCCGGCCTGACGATGCTGCCCAACAACCTCTACGAGGCGATCACCGAGACGCAGGGCAGCGACCTCGTCCGGCGTGCGCTCGGCGACCACGCCTTCGAGCGCTTCGTCACCAACAAGCTGAACGAGTGGTACGAGTACCGCGAGCAGGTCACGGACTACGAGATCAAGCGCTACCTCTCGGTGCTGTGAGACGCCCTGGCGCGACAGAGGCGAGAGAGGAGCGGGCATGACGGACACGACCCGCCTGGCCGAGCATCTGGCGGGCTGGCTGCGTCGCGAGATCGAGGCCTCGCACGGCGAAGGCGCCGTGCTCGGCCTGTCCGGCGGCATCGACTCGGCCGTCGTCGGCGCCCTCGCCCGGCGCGCCTGCGGCGAGCGCGTGCTCGCCGTCGCCATGCCGTGCCACAGCGACCCGACCGACGCCGACGATGCGGCGCTGGTCGCCGGCGCGCTGGACCTTCCCCTGACGACCGTCGACCTCTCCCCCGTCTACGACGCATTGCTCGCCCAGCTCGACCCCGCCTGTGAGGCATCGCTCGCCGGGCTCGGCGAGGCGGTCGCCGGCCTGTCGGGGCACCGCCTCGCCACCGCCAACCTCAAGCCCCGCCTGCGCATGACGACGCTGTACGCGTTCGCCAACCTGCTCGGCTACAGGGTGCTCGGCTCCAGCAACCTGGACGAGCTGACGATCGGCTACTTCACCAAGTTCGGCGACGGCGGCGCCGACCTCCTGCCTCTCGGCAGCCTGACCAAAGGCGAGGTCCGCGACCTCGCCCGCGAGTTGGGCGTGCCGGAGCGCGTCGTCGAGAAGCCGCCGTCGGCCGGCCTCTGGCCCGGGCAGACCGACGAGGGCGAGATGGGCCTGACCTACGAGCAGCTCGACGCCTTCGTGCGCGGTGGCGAGGTGGCGCCGGAGGCGAGGGCGCGCATCGAGGCGCTGCGCGACGCCAGCGCCCACAAGCGCGCCCTGCCGAAGGTCGCGCCGTTGCCCGACGAAGCGTAGGGCGGGCGACCGGCGGAGCGCCGTGCGGGCAGTGGCACACCCGTCCGGCGCGGGCTGACGCGCCGCCGGGGCTTCGGTAGACTAGGATGCCCGTCCCAGGAGGCTCGAGTGTCGATCGTCGTCCAGAAGTACGGTGGTTCGTCCGTCGCCGATGCGGCGCGCATCGTCAACGTCGCGCGCCGCATCGTCGAGACCGCCGAGCAGGGCCACAGCGTCTGCGCCGTGGTCTCGGCCCGCGGCGACACGACCGACGAGCTCCTCCAACTGGCGTACGAGATCTCACCCAGCCCGCCTGAGCGCGAGATGGACATGCTGCTCACGACGGGCGAGCGCGTCAGCTGCGCCCTGCTCGCCATGGCCATCGACCGGCTCGGCAAAGAGGCCGTGAGCTTCACCGGCTCGCAGGCCGGCATCATCACCGACACCGTCCACGGCAAGGCGCGCATCCTCGACATCCGCGCGTTTCGCGTCGAGGAGGCGCTCGCCGCCGGCAAGGTCGTGCTCGTCGCCGGCTTCCAGGGCGTCTCGACAGCGAAAGAAGTCACGACGCTGGGCCGCGGCGGGTCCGACACGACGGCCGTCGCCCTCGCCCATTCCCTGAACGCCGGCGTCTGCGAGATCTACACCGACGTCGAGGGTGTCTACACGGCCAACCCCAGCCTGGTGGCGCGGGCGCGCAAGATCGACGCCATCTCGTACGACGAGATGCTCGAGATGGCGGCGTCGGGCGCGCAGGTCCTCGCCCTGCGCGCCGTCGAGTACGCGAGAAAGTACGGTATCCCCATCCACGTGCGTTCGAGCTTCAGCGAGGGCGACGGCACCTGGATACGAGAGGAAGGTGACGCAATGGACGTCGAGCAGCAGCTCGAGCAGCCGATCATCAGGGCCGTCACCTACACGACGGACGAGG
>CAZTMO010000266.1:0-3057 GCA_964615105.1 uncultured Thermoleophilia bacterium | reverse complement strand
CACGCCGGCCGCGCGGCAGGCGGCGTCGACGGCCACCGCGTCGGAGGTCAGCGACCCCGTGTGCGTGCGCGCCACGCGCGCGCTCGCCGCCGAGCGGCCGGGTGCGAGCAAAACGACCGGGGTGCCCGCGCTCACGAGCTCGCAGGCTGCGCGCGCGAACGCCCGTCCGTCGCGCAGCTCCTCGGCGTAAACGACGACCGCACGCGTCGGCTCGTGGCCGACGAACGCGCGCAGCACCTCCGGGGTGTCGACGTCCGCCTGGTTGCCGACGGCGACGAAGCGCGAGTAGCCGAGGTGGTATTCGGCCATCCGAAGGTTCAACTCTTCGCCGAAGCCACCGCTTTGCGAGATGAGTCCGACCGACCCCGGGAGGACGTCGAGGAAGGCGACGGCGGCGAGCTCGTTCGCCGTGTCGGCGACGCCGAGGCAGTTGGGCCCGACGAGCAGCGCGCCGGCCTCGCGCAGGCGCGCGACGGCGGCCTGCTCGCGGGCCTTGCCCTCGGCGCTCATCTCGCCCAGCATCGCCGTCACCACGACGACGGCCTTCACGCCCGTCGCCACGCAGTCGTCGACGACGTCTTCGAGCAGCTTCGCCGGCATGGCGAGGACCACGAGCTCGGGGCCCTCGGGCAGGTCGCGGAGTGACGCGTAGGCGGATCGCCCGAGCACCTCTCCGCCGCGACCGTTGACGAGATAGACGCGCCGCCGGTGCTCGCCGCGCAGAAGGCGGGCGCTCACGTCGCCGCCCCACTTCGACAGGTCGCCCGAGGCGCCGACGACCGCGACCGAGCATGGTGCAAACAGCGGCGTGAGGTCGCGCCATCCCTCACCCGGCGCCGCGACGCTCACCCCGCCGGCCTCTGCAGCGATCACGCAAGCCCCTCCAGCCGCGCCGCCTCGACAAGCGCGTCGGCGACCGCGGCGACGGCGCGGTCAACGGTCTCCTCGGTCATAACGGTCGAGATGCACATCTCGCCGCGATGGGCGATGAACACCCCGCGGTTGATGAGCGCCAGGTGCAGGTAGCGCGCGAGATCCGAGTGCGCGGCGGCGTCGGCCTGCGCCGGCGTCGTCACGCCGGCCGCCGCGTGCAGGTTGAGCAGCGAGCCGCACGAGGTCACCGAGACGGGGACGGGCGACCGGGACGCGACGGCCTCGAGGCCGTCGCGCAGCCGGTCGCCCAACCCGTTCAGGCGCTCGACCGCGGCGCGATCGAGCGCGTCCAGGCCCGCCGCCCCGGCCGCCATCGTCAAGCGGTGGCCGTTGAACGTCCCGCTGTGTTCCATGCTGTCGGGCCTGCTCGGGTCGGTGACGGCGAGGACGTCGGCGCGCCCGGCGACGGCGCCGACCGGCATGCCGCCGCCGATGATCTTGCCGAGCATGGTCAGGTCGGGGGTCACGCCGGTCGCCTCCTGACGGCCGCCGTACCCCAGACGAAAGGTCATGACCTCGTCGAACACGAGCAGCGCACCGGTCCTCCTCGCGTACTCACGGAGAAAGCGCAGGAACTCGTCCTCGACGGTGATCACCCCTCCCGATCCAAGGACCGGCTCGAGGAAGACGGCGGCCAGCGGGCCCGCCGCATCAAGCGCGCGCTCGGCTCCGACGACGTCGTTGACGGGGAAGGTCGCGGTGCCCGTACGCTCCGCCGCCTCCCACACCAGCGCCTCGTACGAGCCGTGGTACGAGTGCTCGGCGAGCGCGAGGCGCTCGCGGCCGGTGAAGCGGCGCGCGATGCGGGCCGCGACCATACCGGCCTCGGTGCCCGAGTTGGTGAAGCGCACGCGCTCCGCCGACGCGAGCCGCTCGACGATGCGCCGTGCCAGCTCGCCCTGCTCGAGCATCGGCGCGCCGAAGAGCACGTCGCGCGCGAGCGCGGCGCCGACGGCGTCGACGATGAACGGCGGCCGGTGCCCGTGCACAAGCGCCGTGTAGTTCCCGAGAAAGTCGAGGAGGACGTTGCCGTCGATGTCGGTCATCTCGGCCCCGTCCGCCCGGTCCATCACCACAGGGAACGGGCTGAACCACGTCGTCGAGCGCGTGTCGCCGCCGGGCATCCAGGCGGCCATGCGCTCCATCGCCCGGCGCGACCCCGCGTGTCGTTCGACGTAGTCCGTCTCGGCTGCCGCGAGCGCCGCCTTGAAGTCCACTGACGCCTCCTCTCCCCGTTGGGTCCGCAGCGCCGATTCAATCACACGGGCCAGAGCGATACCGCCGGCAGGCCGAAGGGCGACAGGAGAACGGAAAGACGGCGGGCGACCGGCTCGCGCCGGCCGCCCGCCGTCAGGTACCGCGGTCGGTGTCAGACAGGCTTGACGTTGCTCGCCTGCGGGCCTTTACGACCCTGCGTCACCTCGTACTCCACCGCTTGACCCTCGGCCAGGGTCTGCACGCCGGGGGCGAGCTCGTTGACGTGCACGAACACGTCCTTGCTGCCGTCGGCCTGCTCGATGAAGCCATAGCCCTTCTGACCGTTGAACCACTTGACCGTACCTTGAGCCACGTCTGCGCTCCCCTTGACTTGAGCGTGTCCGTGGCCTCTAAGCAACGATGCGCGCTCGTTAACGAAAGCGACCTGCGACGGGTCGTCCGACCGCAGGCGCAGGGGCAGTGTACCCCGCGCCACGGTCGCGGCCAAACCCGCGGCGGCTACGAGCGGGCGCGCGCCGCGACGAAGTCGCCGATCGCGCGCGCCTGGCTGGCCCCGTCCAGCCCCGCCTCGGCGAGGACCATCTCGCCCGGACCGCTGCCGAGGTAATGACCCTTGCGGTACGGGTGCAGGCTCGCGGCCCGGCCGGCGTCACCCGTCACCCAGCGGTACAGCGTGGGCAGCGTGAACCCGGTGATACCGATCGCCTCCGCGCGCCTGGCCTCGGGGAAGATCGCCCTCTGCTCGTCGTCAGGGAGCAGGTCGAACAGCTCGGCGCTGGCGACGTAGTAGACCAGCGCGTCGATGCCCTTCTCGGCGAGCAGCGGCAGCGCCTCCTGGACGAAGGCATAGGCGACGGCGCTCTCCTGGAGGACCACGGTGACGTCCGGGTCGCCGGCGGGCTTGCG
>CAZTMO010000265.1:0-3097 GCA_964615105.1 uncultured Thermoleophilia bacterium | reverse complement strand
GTGTGGATGCCGCACTCGCCGCCGCACTTGCTGGTGCCGATCCAGCGGCCGTCGCGCTCGTTGTGCCCGGTCGTGATGTGCGTGCACGGCTCGCAGCCGAGCGAACGGTAGCCCTCGGCGTACAGGGGGTTCACGGGGATGCCGTAGACCGCGATGTACTGCCAGATCTCGCGCTCGTGCCAGGAGAGGATCGGGTTGAGCTTGAGGAGACCCTCGTCACGCTCCTCGACCTCAAGGTAGTCGGTACGCGTGCGACCCTCGGTGCAGCGCAGGCCGGTGGCCCAGCAGGTCACGCCCATCTCCTCGATCGCCCAACGGACGGGCTGGACCTTGAGCAGGTCGCAGCATTGGTCCGGGTCGGTCTTGTAGAGGCCGTCCTCGATCTCGACGTCGTTCTCGAAGACGCGCGTCTCGGGGTAGCGCTCGACGAGCTCGTTCATGAACTGCTTGGTGGCCGCGGGCTTGTAGCGCGTCGTGACGACGAAGCCGCGGATCTTCGGGCTCACGCGCTTGGCGAGGTCCCAGACCACGACGGAGTCCTTGCCGAGACTGTTGGCCACGACAAGGCCGTCACCGTGCTGCTCGTGGTAGTGGTCGATAAGCTCGAGCGAGCGGTCGACCTTCTGCTTGAAGTTGAGGTCGTTGACGAGGTCGTGGATCTCGTCGGGGGTCGTCGCGTGCTGCATCTCTCCTCCTGAGGGGCGACCGGCGGGACCAAGCATGCGTCTAACTTATGTGCATCATAAGGTCTCTGGATCGGCGCACGGTACTCCCTCGGACACCGGATGTCAAGCGATCGTCCCATGGACGCGAGCTGGACTCTCGAGGAGGAGGAGGCTCACGGCGAGTGAGCCGAACGAAGGATCAGGTGGAGGCGTCGTACTGCTCGCGGAAGAAAGCGAGCAGCGCGTCGGCGGCGCGCGACAAGACGCGGGTGCGCGAGCGTACGGTGTGGAAGTCGCGCCGGATCTCGAAGTCACGGATGAGCACGACGACGAGCGTGCCGTGCTCGAGCTCGGGGCCGACTGCCCAGCGACTCACGAAGGTGACACCGCCGCCGGCGATCGCCGCCTGCTTGGCCGACTCCATGAGGCCCATCTCGGCGGCGACGTTAAGGCGCTCGGGGCGCACGCCCGCCGCGCGAAGGTGGTCTTCCACCACCGCGCGGATCCCTGCGCCCTGCTGCTGCACGATCTGCGGTTCGGCGACGAGCTCGGCGAGGGTCACCCCGTCGCGCTTCGCCCACGGATGAGACGGGCTGCACACGAGCACGACCTCGTCGCGCACCAGCGGCTCGACGGTGAGGTCGGGGCGCTGCGTGGGCGCGCCGATCGCGCCGAGCTCGAACTCTCGCGCCACGACGCGCTCGATCACCTGCTGGGTGTCGTCGACGCGAAGCGAGACGCGAACGCCGGGGTACAGCTCGCGGAAGCGGGTCAGCAGGCCGGGCAGGACGTGTTCGCCCGGTCCCGTCGAAGCGCCCATCTCCACCCGCCCGGAGACGAGCTCGCCCAGGTCGAGGATCTCGGTACAAGCGCGCTCGTGCAGGGCGAGGATCTCGCGCGCGTAGCGGTAGAGCACCTGGCCCGCGTCGGTCGGCACGATGCGCCGGCTCGAGCGGTCGAGCACCGTCGTCTTGAGCTCACGCTCGAGCGTGTGGATCTGCTGGCTCGCGGCCGGCTGCGTGATGTGCAGGTCCTCCGCGGCGAGCGAGAAGCTATGCCGGTCGACGATGCGACAGAAGAGTCTCAGGTGGCGGATGTCCATGCGCAGAGCTTATCTCAAGGATGACGCGAGCGGGCTTTTTGTCGTCCTGCCAGGGCGCGCGGCAGGCGATGGCGATGGTCACCCGGGAGCGCGCCTCAGGTCGCGCCCTCTCACGTCGTCCCGCCGATGCGTCCCAGGCGCGCAGGACCGGGGCGGCGCCGCGCGAGAGCGACGGCCTCGTCGGCGAACACCTGCGGGTCGCGGCGCTCGACGGCGGCCATGCGAGGGTCTTTCTTCCGCAGGGCGATGTCGGTCGCCTTGCGTGCGCGCGCAAGGCGACCGCTCGTGAGCAGCGCCGCGTCGACCGCCGACGGCGCTCGTCGTGACAGCGTGTACGCCGGCGTCCCGAGGGCGACGGCCTCGCGGTCCATGACGCCGCCGGCGCCGAGGACGAAGTCGGCGGCGGCGATCAGGCTCACGCCGTCGACCGGCCCTTCGGGCACGACCAGGCCGGGGAGGCCGAGGGCGGTGAAGCGTCGTCGCTGCTCCGCGGACCGTGGCAGCAGGACGAGAGTGAGGTTGCGCCGCTGGGCGAGCTCGCGGACGAAGGCCTCGAGCTCGCGGGCCGGCGCGCCGTCCACCGGTCCGCGCGATCCGCCTCCGGTGGCGCCCTCGGGACGTCCCGCGGATGCCCTCCTGTCTGCCTGCGGATCGGAGGACGATTCCCGCCGCGCGTCGTTCCCCGGTGCCGGCAAGGCGCGTCGCGGGCGCCGGCGCACGTCGAAGTCCACGTCGCTCTCGTCGCGCGGCGGCCGGACGACGCCGACCACCGTCCGCCTGTCGATCCCGAGCCGGCGAAGCACGTCCGGGTCCGGCTGGAAGTCGTGCAGGTAGTACTCCTCCTTGAAGCCGGGAAAGCGAAAGAGCTTGTCCGGCGACGCGCCGAGCGCTCTCAGGGTGCCCACCGGGATGACGTCGGGGACGGCGACACGGTCGACAAGACGGACGTTGACGGCGTTGGTGCGCCGCAGGCGCTCGTCGTCGAGCAGCGTGAGCTGCGGCACGCCGAGCGCCCACGCGGTGAGCACGAAATCGCTGGCGTGGCTGCCGGCGGCGACGTCGAACCGCCCGCTGGAGGCGGAGGCGAGAAGCTGCGCCGTGCGGTTGACGAGGCCCACGGCGCGGGTGCCCGCGCCGCCGCCACGATGCTGGCCGGTCAGCATCGCGACGAGGCCCAGGCGGCGCATCGTGAGCTCGGCGCTGGCGAAGCGCCGCGCGGTGAGCGTGACGATGTGACCCTGGTCCTCGAGACGGCGCACGACCGGGGCGAAGAAGAGGACGTGCGACGAGTCGGTGATGTCGACCCAGACCCTCACGGCGTCCTCATTCG
>CAZTMO010000264.1:0-3103 GCA_964615105.1 uncultured Thermoleophilia bacterium | reverse complement strand
AGCCGGTGTCGCGGCCGCCCATGGTGTCGCTGTGGTCGCAGTGGATGTTGATGGGACCCGACAGGGCGCGGTTGACCGTCGTCATGACGACCGGCAGCCGGTACGACGCGGCCACGTACAGGACCTCCCACATGAGGGCGAGGCCCTGGGAGGAGGTCGCCGTCATGGTCCGCGCGCCGCCGGCCGCCGAGCCGATCACGGCGCTCATCGCCGAGTGCTCGGACTCGACCGTGACGAACTCGCTGCTCACCTTGCCGTCGGCGACGGCCTGGGCGTAGAGCTGCACGACCTCGGTCTGCGGCGTGATCGGGTAGGCGCAGACCACGTCGGGATCGATCTGGCGCATGGCTTCGGCGACGGCCTCGTTGCCGGTGACGGCGACCGTCGTCTCGTCGAGCACGTTCTTGGTGTCGATCGTGGTCACCGTCTCACCCCTTCTCCTCGAGCTTCATGACGATCGCGCCCGTCGGACACTCCTTGGCGCAGATGCCGCAACCCTTGCAGTGGGCGAGGTCGACGGCCACCGCCTTGCCGTCCTCGACGATGATCGAGGCGTCGGGGCAGTAGAAGTAGCAGAGCATGCAGCCGTCGCACTTCTCGGGGTCAATCTCGGGGACGAAGGTGCGCCAACCGCCGGTCTCGTTATAGACGGAGTTGCCGGCCTCGGGGATCGTCGCGCCGGGCTCGTGCCGGTCGGGACCCCAGGTGTCGAGATCGGTGACGTCCCACTTGGGCTTGGGGAGCTTCTTCGGGCGCGGCTTGCGCAAGGGGGCCGGCTTCTTGGCCGTGGCCTTCTTCTCGACGCTCATTCGCCCTTGACCTCCTCGTAGCTGCGCGTGAGCGCCTGGATGTTGCCGTCGACGACCTTGGGCGGGAACTTCTTGCCGAAGTCGGCGCGCAGGAACTCGACGACGTCGTCGATGGGGAACATGCCGGTGATGCGCACGAGAGCGCCCACCATGGGGGTGTTGGGGATCGCCCGACGGATCGTCTCGGTGGCGATCTTCGTGGCGGCGACCGTGTAGAGCCTGCGCCCCTCCAGCCCGTACTTCTTGCGCAGCTCGGCGGGCGGCAGGTCGCTGTTGACGAGCACGATGGCATCGTCCGGGGCGCCCTTGGCGACGTCGACGATACTGAGCAGCGACGGGTCGAGCACGACGACGATCTGCGGGTGCTCGATGCCGGAGTAGATCTCGATGGGCTCGTCGCTGATGCGCGTGAAGGCGACGATGGGCGCGCCGGAACGTTCCGGACCGTACTCGGGGAAGGCCTGGAAGTACCGGTTCTGACCGAGAGCGACCTCGGCGACCATCTTGGCCGCCGTGACCGCGCCTTGGCCGCCGCGCCCGTGCCAGCGGATCTCGGTGAGCCCGTGGCGGGACGGCTTACTCGTACGTGTGCTGGTCGACGTCACTGTCACTCCTCCTCGTGGCGCAGGCTGCGGCGACCGGCGAAGGCGCGGCCGAGCGTGAGCTCGTCCGCATACTCGAGGTCGCCGCCCACCGGCAGGCCGCTGGCCAAGCGCGTCACGCGCACGCGCCCGGGGAGCTGCTCGGCGATGTACATCGCCGTCGCCTCGCCGGTCATGGTCGGGTTGGTGGCCAGGATCACCTCGCGCACGCTGTCGTCGACGCGTGCGAGGAGCTCGTTGATGTGGAGGTCGTCGGGGTCGACGCCGTCGAGAGGAGAGAGCGCCCCTCCGAGCACGTGATACAGGCCGCGAAACTCGCCGGTGCGCTCGATCGGCACGATGTCGGCCGGTTGTTCGACGACGCAGATGACGGCCTCGTCGCGCCGGGCGTCGGCGCACACCGTGCACAGCCCGCCTTCTGCCAGGTTGAAGCAGCGGCGGCAGAAGCCGATGCGCTCCTTGACCTCGACGATCGCCTCGGCGAGCGGCAGGACCTGCTCCGGCTGCTGCCGCAGGATGTGGAAGGCGAGACGCTGCGCGCTGCGCGGACCGATGCCCGGGAGCCGCGAGAGTTCCCTGATCAGGCGATCGACTGACGGAGAATACAAATACGCTCCTGGTGCATGACGATGCGCATGCTCCTTCTCTGGGACGAGGACGTGCGCAGGGTCGAAGCGGACAGCCTCCGAAGACACGGTCCGCTCGCGATTCGCGAGCAGCGCAACGGTGCTGTACGCCGGACCCGTGACTCAAGCATACGCGCATCCTGGCGCGGATGCGACCCGCGGCGGGCAAGCCGAAAAGGGGGAGAGAAGCGCTCCTTTATGCAAGCTTACATCCGCTCGGCAGGCGCCGTGCGGGGAGGTGACGGAGGACCGTCGTGAAGCTCGCCGGCTGTCTCAGAACAGGCCGGGGATGTTGGGCAGGTCGAGGCCGCCAGTGGCGCCGCCCAGCTTGCGCTGCGCGAGGTCCTGCGCACTGCGCAGCGCCTCGTTGGCGGCGGCCGTGACGAGGTCCTGGAGCATCTCGACATCGTCGGGGTCGACGGCCTCGGGCTGGATGCGCACCTCGCGCACCTCGAGCGAGCCGCTCATGACGACGGTGACCATTCCGCCGCCGGCGCTGGCCTCGACGGTCTCGTTCGCGAGCTCCTCCTGAGCCGCAGCCATCTTGCGCTGCATCTCCTGGACCTGCTTCATCATCTTCTGGTACTGGGGGTTCATCGCGGGAGCGTCTCCTTGGGGCGGTGGGCCGGGCCGGCAGCCGGGTTCACGGCTCGTCGAGCTCTTCGGCGTCGAGCATCTGCTTGGTCAGGCTGATCGTCTGGGTGTAGTCGAGTGGAGGCCGGGGAGGCGGCTCGGGGGCGACGTCGGGCTCGCCATCGTGGCCGCCGAGGACGAACTCGGCGTTGAGGCGTCGGCCGAGCGTCTCGGCGAACGCGGCGGCGAGGACGTCGACGTTGCCCTCGTCGCGCGCCCGCGTCAGGGCGAAGTTGGACGGCATGGTCACGGTGAGGTGTTCGCCGGCGAGCGCCGTAGGGCGCGCGTCGCGCAGCGAGGCGTACAGGCCGACGTTGACGGACTGGACGCGCTGCAGGACCAGCTCCCAGGCGCGCTTCACACGTTCCAGCGTGAGCGCGCGGTACGCGTATTGCATGCTGCGCTGTACCTGCTCCTTGGCGCGCTTGTAGCT
>CAZTMO010000263.1:0-3112 GCA_964615105.1 uncultured Thermoleophilia bacterium | reverse complement strand
GCTTGTCGCCGGCACCGAGACCGACGTCTGCGTCCTGCAGTCGGTCCTGTCGCTCATCGACCGCGGGCGCGTCGTGTTCCTGCTCGAAGACTGCGTCGCGAGCAGTGAGCCGCACACGCGGCCCGCCATCGCACGGATGTACGCCGCCGGCGCCATCCCGTGCACGCTCAAGACCGCGTACTACGAGCTCATGCAGGCCGTGACGGTGTGTCGCGACCCGGCCGGCGCCGGACAGGGCTGGAAGGCTCTCATGGCCGAGTTCGATGAGCCGGAGGCCCTGCCCGAGTGGCGGCCGGCGACGTAGCGGCGCGAGGGCCGCGCGGCGGCGCACGAGCTCACGCCGGTCCTGGTGGCAGCATGAGGGCTCGGCCCACCCTCTCTTCTCCCCGATCGCCCCAGGAGGTCTCAATGGCAGCGCCCGTGTCGGTCCGGAGGCGATCACTGTTCGTGCGCCGCCTCACAGCGTACGACGACATCGAGGCCTTCCTCGTCGTCGCCGTCACCACCATGTTGCTCGTACGCGCCGCCCTGGCGGCCACAGGGTGGCCGCAATTGGGCGGCGGCAAGATCCACTTCGCCCACCTGCTCTGGGGCGGCCTGGGCATGCTCGTCGCCCTGATCCTCTTCATGGCGATGCAGGGCCGCCTCTGGCGGCAGCTCGCGACGTTCGTCGCCGGCGTCGGCTTCGGGCTCTTCATCGACGAGCTCGGCAAGTTCATCACGTCCGACAACGACTACTTCTTCGAGCCGGCCATCGCCATCATCTACGTGGTCTTCGTGGTGCTGATGCTCGTCGCGCGAGCCCTCACCCACGAGCGCGCCATCTCGCCGCAGATGGCGCTCGTGAGCGCCTTCGACCTGGCGAAGGAGGCGACCATGCGCGACCTGGACGAGAGCGAGCGCCGCGAGGCGCTCGCTCTGCTCGCCCGCTGCGACCAGGACGACCCGGTCGTCCGCGACCTGACCGCGACGCTGGAACACGTCACGGTCTCGCAAAACCGGGGTAATCCCTACCTGTGGCTCAAGGGCGCCCTCGGCCGCCTGTACGGCCGCCTCGTCGCGTGGCGCTGGTTCAAGGTGACCGTTATCGGCTGGTACGTGATCGTCGCGCTGATGGGCTTCGCCTACCCGTTCGTCGCGGGGATGCGGCCGGGCCATCTCGACCTCGCGAAGGCCGGCGAGCTCGACTTCGCGGAAGTCGGTCAGCTCGTGTCCGCCGTCGCGTCCGGCGTGCTGGTGCTGGTCGCCGTGCTCTCCTGGCGACGCTCGCGCCTGGCCGCCTACCGCTGGCTCGAGCGCGCCATACTCGTCACTATCTTCATCAACGAGTTCTTCGCCTTCTATGAGAAACAGTTGACCGCGGTGTTCGGCCTCTTCGTCGTGCTCGTCACGTACGCCACCATCCGCCTGATGGTGGCCGAAGAGACGCGGCAGGCGGCGCCCGGCCTGCCGACTGCCGTAGAATGAGGGCGACGGCGCGGGCACAGGGCCCGCGCCCGCTTCCCTGGAGTCTCGATGGCCGACAAGGGTGGACCAGCCGACAGCCACGAGTTCACGTACAAGGACGCCGGCGTCGACGTCGAGGCGGGCAACGCCGCCGTCGAGCTGCTCAAGCAGCGCCTCAAGTCGGCGAAGCACCCGCTGGTGCTCGGCGGGCTGGGCGGCTTCGGCGGCGCCATGCGCCTGCCGCGCCTCAAGGACCCCGTGCTCGTCGCCGGCACCGACGGCGTCGGGACCAAGGTCCTCGTCGCCCAGGCGATGGACCGCTACGACACGATCGGCATCGACCTCGTGGCGATGAGCGTCAACGACGTCTCCGCCTGCGGCGCGGTGCCGCTGTTCTTCCTCGACTACGTCGTCACCGGCAAGGTCCTGCCCGAGCGGATCGCCGACCTCGTGGCCGGCGTCGACGAGGGCTGCCTGCGCGCGCAGTGCGTCCTGCTCGGCGGCGAGACGGCGGAACACCCCGGTCACTTCAGGTCCGACGCCGACTTCGACATGGCCGGCTTCGCCGTCGGGCTCGCCGAGCGCGACGAGCTCTGGGGACCGGGCAACGTGATCGCCGGCGACGTTCTCATCGGCATCGACTCGCACGGCCTTCACTCGAACGGCTTCAGCCTCGTGCGCCGCCTGCTCGAGCACCACGGCATCGACCTGCGCAGCAAGTTCCTCAGCCAGGGCGGCGGCCTCGGCGCCTGCGTGGCCCCCGAGGCCTCATCGTTCCTGCCCTGCTACGACGTCACAGCGAGCGTGGGCGACGTGCTGCTCACACCGACGGCGATCTACAGCCCGGTGCTGCACGACCTCGGCCACGCCGGCGGCGTGCACGCCGCCGCGCACGTGACGGGCGGCGGCTTTCCCGACAACGTCGGGCGCGCCGTTCCCGACGACCTCGCCGCCGAGATCGACCTCGGCGCCTGGACGCCGGGACCGGAGTTCGTGTGGCTGAACGGCCTCGGCGTGACGGCCGACGAGCTCTTGCGCACGTTCAACTGCGGCTTGGGCATCGTGCTCGTCGTGGCCGGCGACGCCGTCGAGCGCCTGCTCGACGTGATCGCGCGCGGCGGCTTCGGCGCCCGCGTCGTGGGCGCCGTCGTGCCGCGTGCCGGCGGCGAGGCCGTGCGCTACCGGGGTGAGCTCAAGCTGTGAGGCCGGTCGACCTGATCGGCTGCGGCGCGCTCAACCTCGACCTCATCTACCGCCTGCCGCCCTCGTTCCCCCTGTGGGACGAGCTCGGCCCCGCCGGCTCAGAGCAGCAGGCCGACGACGTCGTGCGCCGCACGCTCGACGAGGCGCTGGCGCACGTGACGCCCGTGCGCGCCGGCGGCGGGCAGGCGGCAAACACGGCCCACGCGCTGGCGTGCATGGGCTACCGCGCCGCCGTGGTGGGCCGCGTCGGCGCCGACGACGACGGCCGCTTCCTCCTCGAAGAGCTCGCGCCCGCCGAGGGCAAGCTGGTCAAACGCGCCGGCGAGACCGGCCGCGTGTATGTGCTGCTCGACGAAGACGGCGAGCGCCGCAACCTCGTCTGGCCGGCGGCGAACGACGAGTTCACCTCGGCCGACGTGCCGCGGCGCCCCCCGCGTACGCGCTTCGCGCTCTTCACCTCGTT
>CAZTMO010000262.1:0-3137 GCA_964615105.1 uncultured Thermoleophilia bacterium | reverse complement strand
CGTTCAGTGACCGACTACCCGCTCGCCGGCGAGCGCGTGCTCGTGCGCGTCGACTTCAACGTGCCGCTCAAGGACGGCGCGGTTGCCGACGACACACGCATCCGCGCCGCGCTCCCCACCATCGAGTACCTCCTCGGCCAAGGGTGCGCCGTGGTGCTCGCCTCGCACCTCGGCAGGCCCAAGGGTCAGCTCGTCGAGGGACTGCGGATGGCGCCGGTCGCCGCGCGCCTCGGCGAACTTCTCAGCCGGCCGGTGAAGACGGCGCCCGACTGCGTCGGGCCCGACGTCGAGGCCGCGGCTGCGGCGCTGGCGCCGGGAGAGGTCCTGCTCCTCGAGAACCTGCGCTTCCACCCCGAGGAGACCGCCAACGACCCGACGTTCGCGGCGCGGCTCGCGGCGCTCGCTACGGTTTATGTGAACGACGCCTTCGGCACCGCGCACAGGGCGCACGCCTCGACCGAGGGCGTCGCGCACCTGCTGCCGGCCGTCGCCGGGCTGCTCATGGTGCGCGAGCTCGAGATGCTGGGCAAGCTGCTCGCCGCCCCGGTGCGTCCCTTCGTCGTCGTGCTCGGCGGGGCCAAGGTCTCGGACAAGATCGGCGTCATCGAGAAGATGCTCGACGCCGCCGACGCGGTGCTGGTCGGCGGCGCCATGTGCTTCGCCTTCTTCAAGGCGGCAGGGCTGGAGGTCGGGACCTCCAGGGTCGATCTCGAGGGGCACGACGCCGCCGAGACCATCGCCGCCAAGGCGAAGGGCGCCCGCTGCGCCTTCGAGCTGCCCTCCGACATCGTCGTCGCCGCGGTCGCCGAAGCCGGCGCGCCGGCCCGGGTGGTCGCCGCCGAGGCCATGCCGGCCGATGGGATGGGGCTCGACATCGGGCCGGCCACGGCGGCCGCGTTCGCGGCCCGCGTGGCCGGCGCCGGGACGATCTTCTGGAACGGCCCGATGGGCCTGTTCGAGATCGAGGACTTCGCCGCCGGCACGAAGGCCGTCGGCGAGGCCATCGCGGCCAGCGGCGCCGTCACCGTCGTCGGCGGCGGCGACACGGTCAGCGCCGTGCGCCGCTTCGGCCTCGAGGACCGCATCGCCCACGTCTCGACCGGCGGCGGCGCCTCGATGGAATTCGTCGAGGGCAGGACCCTGCCGGGCGTCGCCGCCCTCCTGGACCGGGAGTGACCATGGCCTTCGTACGACGCCCCCTTATGGCGGGCAACTGGAAGATGTACAAGACGCGCCCCGAGACGGCGGCCTTCTGCGACGGCTTCCTGCCGCTCGTGTCCGGGGTCGACGACCGCGACGTGCTGCTCTGCCCGCCGGCGGTGAGCCTCGAGACGGCGCTCGCCGCCACGCGCGGGAGCGCCGTGCAGGTCGGCGCCCAGACGATGCACTTCGCCGCCGAGGGCGCCTACACCGGAGAGCTCGCCCCCGGTATGCTGGCCGAGCTCGGCGTCACGCACGTGATCCTCGGTCATTCGGAGCGGCGTGAGTACTTCGCCGAGAACGACGCCGATCTGGCGCGCAAGGTGCGCGCCGCGCTGGACGCGGGCCTCACCCCCGTGTTGTGCTGCGGCGAGACGCTCGACGAGCGCGAGGCGGGCGGGACCGAGGCGAAGGTCGGCGGGCAGCTCGACGCCGATCTCGCCGAAGTCGAGGCGGCCGAGCTGCCCGCCATCGCGATCGCCTACGAGCCGATCTGGGCGATCGGCACCGGCAAGACGGCCACCCCCGAGACCGCCCAGGAGACGGTCTCCTTCATCCGCCGGCGCCTCGGCGAGCGCCTCGGCGTCGCCGCCGACGCGGTGCGCATCCTCTACGGCGGGAGCGTCAAGGCGGCGAACATCGACCAGCTCATGGCGCAGTCCGACATCGACGGCGTGCTCGTCGGCGGCGCCAGCCTCGACCCGCGGGAGTTCGCGCGCATCGTGCGCTTCGTGGAGCTCGCGTGAGGGGGACAGCGAGGGGGGGTGCGGTGAGCGCGACGCGCGACGCGGCGCTCTCGCCGACCGGGCGCCTGTACCGCCCGGTCGTCCTCGTCGTCATGGACGGCTGGGGGCAGGCGCCGGATGGCCCGGGCAACGCCGTGGCGCTGGCGCGGACCCCGGTGTTCGACCGCTTGTGGGCGGAGCACCCGCACGGCACGCTCGACGCCTCCGGCGAGGCGGTCGGGTTGCCGCCGGGGCAGATGGGCAACTCCGAGGTGGGGCACCTCAACATCGGTGCCGGCCGTGTCGTCTATCAGGATCTGACACGCATCACGAAGGCGATCGCGGACGGCTCGTTCTTCACGAACCGGACCCTCGTCCAGGCGATGGCCAAGGTCTCAGGCCGGGGGAGCAGGCTCCATCTCATGGGCCTTGTCTCGGCCGGCGGTGTGCACAGCGACCTCGGGCACCTCGAGGCCTGTCTTGAGCTTGCCCGCCGCGAGGGCGTGGGCGACGTCGTGGTGCACGCCTTTCTCGATGGGCGCGACACGCCGCCGCGGAGCGCTCCCGGGTACCTCGCCCGGGTGCAGGGGAGCATGGACCGGCTCGGCGTCGGGCGCTACGGCGTCGTCAGCGGCCGCTACTACGCCATGGACCGCGACTCGCGCTGGGAGCGCACGAAGCTGGCTTACGACGCTCTGGTGCGCGGCGAGGGCTTCTTCGCCGCCGACGCGCCGGCGGCGGTGGAGGCCGCCTACGCGCGCGGCGAGACCGACGAGTTCGTGCGCCCGACGGTGGTGGCCCCGGAGGTCGACGCGCGCGTACGCACAGGAGACGTCTGCCTGTTCTTCAACTTCAGGCCTGACCGCGCCCGCCAGCTCACGCAGGCATTCTTCGAGAAGGACTTCGCCGCCTTCGACCGCGGTCCCGAGCCACCCTCGGTCGACTTCGTGACCATGACGCAGTACAAGAAGGAGTTCCCTTTGCCGGTCGCCTTCGCCCCCGAGCGCCCGGCGAACGTCCTCGCGCAGGTACTGTCGGACGCTGGCCTGCGCCAGCTTCATATCGCCGAGACCGAGAAGTACGCCCACGTGACGTTCTTCTTCAATGGCGGCGTCGAGCAGGAGTACCCGGGCGAGACGCGCGTCCTGATCCCCAGCCCGCGCGACGTGCCGACCTACGACCAGAAGCCGCAGATGAGCGCCTACGAGGTCA
>CAZTMO010000261.1:0-3148 GCA_964615105.1 uncultured Thermoleophilia bacterium | reverse complement strand
GTTCGAGTGTCACTGCGAGGACTGCGAGGCCGAGCGCGAGCGTCTCGGCGTGGCGCACATGTTCGACGTCCAGGAGCCGACGCTGGGCGACGTCTGGGCGACGCGGTGGCAGAAGGTCGCCGACCGCAAGGAGCTCATGGCCGACATCCACACCGAGCCGTTCCGGGTCGCGCACTGACGGAGGCCTGACCAGCGGCGGGCGGCGGCCGCGCCGCCCGACGAAGGCACGCTCGAGTGACAGCGCGAGAGGAGGCAGGGTGACGAAGGTCTTCGTCGAGCCGATCGGGGTGACGTTCGAGGTCCCCCAGAGCGAGACCCTGATGGACGCGCTGACGCGCGTCGCCATAGACGTGCCCAACGTCTGCGCCGGCCGCGGGACCTGCGGCAAGTGCCTCGTGCGTCTCGGCGCCGGCGAGCTCACGCCGCCGACCGAGATCGAGCTGCGCAAGGTACCCGAGAAGTTGCGCGACGCCGGCTGGCGCCTGGCCTGCCAGGCGAGACCGGTGTCGTCGCGCGTCAGCATCGAGGTGCGCGAGACGAGCGGGCGCCGCCGCATCCTGACCACGAGCCGTCTGCGTCACGGCCGACCCGACCCGGCCGTCACTCGCGTCACCGCCGAGCTCGAACGGCCGGCCATCGGCGACGCGCGCAGCGATCTCGAGCGTGTGCAGGCCGTCCTCCACGGGGTCGAGGTCCCCTACCAGGCGCTGCGCGAGATCCCCGACGTGCTCCGCGAGCACGGCTGGCGGGCGACCTTCACGCGCTACGGGCGGCGCCTCATCGACGTTGAGACGCCGGAGGCGGCCGGTGTGCCCTACGGCGCCGCCGTCGACATCGGCACGTCGAAGATCATCGCCTACCTCTTCGACCTGGCGCGCGGCGAGCACATCGACTCCGAGGCGGTCGAGAACCCCCAGATGCGCTACGGCGAGGACATCGTCAGCCGCATCGCGCGGGCGACGTCCGAGGGGCGTGACGAGCTGGCC
This sequence comes from uncultured Thermoleophilia bacterium, assembly GCA_964615105.1. GTDB lineage: Bacteria > Actinomycetota > Thermoleophilia > UBA2241 > UBA2241 > UBA2241. The sequence continues at coordinate 2,162 of CAZTMO010000261.1, read as the reverse complement.
GCGGCGGCGCGCGCCGGGATCGACCAGTGTCTTGCCGCACTCTACGCACGGCAGGGCATCGCTCCACGGCACCTCTACGACATGACGGTCGTCGGCAACACCGCGATGCATCATCTCGCCCTCGGCCTGCCGGCCCAGGGGCTCGGCGCCGCGCCGTACGCGCCCGCGGCGGCCGAGGCCGTCACGGTGCGCGGCGCCGACCTCGGGCTCGACATGAACCCCGAGGGCGGCGTCCACTTCCCCCCGCCGATCGCGGGCTTCGTCGGGTCGGACGCGCTCGCCGTCATCGCCGCGACACGTCTCGCGAGCAAGCCCCGCCCGTCGCTGGCGATCGACATCGGCACCAACTCCGAGATCGCTCTCGTCCACGACGGCCAGGTCACGGTCACGAGCTGCGCCTCGGGGCCGGCGTTCGAGGGCTACCAGATCGCCCACGGCATGAAGGCGGTGGCCGGGGCGATCGAGAAGGTGCGCTTCGGCCGCGACGGCCGGCCGATCGAGATCGCCACCATCGGCGGCGCGCCGGCGATCGGCATCTGCGGTTCGGGGGTCGTCGACATGCTCGCCGGCCTCGTGCGCAGCGGCGTCGTCGACCGTAGCGGACGCATGACCGCACATCCTTCGGTGCGCAGGAGCGAAGCGGGGCCGCTGGAGTACGTGCTCACCGCCGCCCCGGCCGGCGAGATCGTCTTCACGCAGCACGACGTACGCAACCTGCAGCTGGCCAAAGGAGCGATCGCCACGGGGTGGGCGCTGCTGCTCGAGAGCCTCGGCGTGGACGTCGACGACCTGCATCGCGTCTACGTCGCCGGCGCCTTCGGCAACTACCTCGACCTCGTCAACGCCCAGGCGATCGACCTGATCCCGCCGGTGCCCAGGGACCGCGTGGTGTTCGTCGGCAACGCCGCCGGCGTCGGCGCCCAGATGGCGCTGATCGACGTGCGCGCGCGCCGGCGCATGGCGCGGCTGCGCGCGCGCATCTCGTTCCTTGAGCTGGCCACGAACAAGGACTTCCAGGAGGCCTTCGCGGCGCGGCTCGGGTTCCGTGGCGTTGGCTGATCCGCGCGTGCGCGGGTATGGCGGGACCTTCGCCGCGGGGCCCGGGAAGGCCGCGGAAGGGTCCCACGGGTGACGTCGGCGGCGCCGGGGGGCGCGCGGCCGCGCGCCGTGCTCGAGGGCTACGCGCTGGTCGCGGCAAGCTTCCTCATATGGGGGGCGATCGGGGCGTTCGTGCGGTACTCGACGATGCCCGAGAGCGCCCTCAACGTCCTGCGCATGACCGTCGGCGCCGCCTTGGTCGGCGTCGTCTTCGCGCGCCGTGCGACGCTGGTAGAGGTGCGCCGCCGCGACGTCTGGCCACGGCTGCTGCTCATGGGCGCCCTCAGCGCCACCACCATCCTGCTGTTCTTCGTGGCCATTCGGCTGACCGACGTCTCCATCGGGATGTTCCTGCTCTTCACGAACCCCGTGTACGTGGCGCTCCTGGCGCCGCGGCTCATGCGGCAGCCGGCCGACCCCATCGTGTACCCGGCGCTCGGCGTCGCCCTGGCCGGCATGCTGGTGATCCTTCTCCCCGGCCTGCTGGGCGTGACCGACGTGTCGCTCGTCGGGGTCGCCTGCGGGGCCGTGACCGGCGTCCTGTACGCCGCGTACGCGCTCGTCATGAAGGACCTGACACGGCGGGCGCGGAGCGCGACGCTGGGGCTCGCCGAGATGGTCCTCGACGCCGTCCTGCTCCTTCCGCTCGCGGCGTGGCAGGTCGGCGGCTCCGGCTACGAGATGACGGGCAACGACCTCGTCGCCGTCCTCGTCCTCGGCGTCGTCTGCACGGCGATTCCGTACGTCCTGTACCCCGCGGGGCTGCGGCGTGTCCGCGTCGAGCACACCCAGATTCTCGGCTACCTCGAGCCGGTCAGCGCGCCGTTCTACGCCCTCCTCCTGCTCGGGGAGGCGCCCGCGCCGACCACGGTCCTCGGCGGCGTCCTCATCGTCGCCGCCGGCGTGCTCGTAATCGTCTACGGCCGTCCGGAAACACCGGTCGCGCTCGGCCGCGCAGGCGTCGAGCCGTGAGGGCGGGGGCGATACTGCGCGACGAGGGAGGCGCCAGGCCGTGAGGAGCCGCTCCGCATCAGGCTACGCGCTCGTCGCCGGGGCGTTCGCGA
>CAZTMO010000260.1:0-3169 GCA_964615105.1 uncultured Thermoleophilia bacterium | reverse complement strand
CGACGTACTCCTCGAACATGAGGTCGCGCTCGGCCTCGCGGATGCGCTGCAGGATGACCTGCTTGGCCGTCTGGGCGGCGATGCGCCCGAAGTTCTCGGGCGTGACCTCGACGCGCTCGACCTCGTCCATGTCGACGCCCGAGAGGTCGAGCCGCCAGTTCTCACGCGGTTCGACGCCGGGCATGGCGCCCTCGGGCGGCTCCTCGTAGACCTTCAGCGACTCGACGTCGATGTGCTCGGGGAAGATGAGTTCGAACACGCGCATGTCGCCCGTCTCGGTGTCGACCTCGACCTTGGCGTGCTCGACCGCGTCGGCGGTCTTCTTGTAGGCCGAAAGGAGGGCGTCCTCGAGGGCGTCGACCAGGGCCTCGAAGGCGATGCCCTTCTCCTTCTCGATCTGACGCAGCGCCTCGATGATCTCTCTACTCACTGCGGCCTCCATTCGTCGCGAAATCGTAGACCACGTGGGCGCTCGCCATCTCGTGCAACGGCAGACTCGCCTCGCCGCCATCAACGAGCGCCAGGGTGACGTCGTCGTCGCTCGTCGCCGTGACGACACCGCGAAAGTGGCGCCGCCCGTCGCGCGGCGCCGTCAGCGTGACCGCGACCTCTTCGCCGAGCGCGGCGGCGAAGTGCGCCGCGGTTCGCAGGCGACGGTCGAGACCCGGCGAGGACACCTGGAGCGCGTACCGCTCGCGAAGATCGTCGAGGGCGCCGCTCACCGCAGCACACAGGTCGAGGTCGACTCCGCCCTGCCTGTCGACGTACAGCGTCAGCGTGCCGCCGGCCATCCCGACGTCGAGGTCGACGACCTCGACGTCGGGAAACGCCGGCCCGAGCGTGGTCTCGATCTCGGCCACCAGTCGTTGCTTGGTCTCGTCCACCATGTCGTCCCAAAAGAAAAGCCGGTCTCGCACCGGCCTCCACGCGTCCTTCCGCCTCCGGGTGTGGTTTCTCGCCGGGAGAGTATAGCACCTCGTCGTGAGCGCGCTCAATACGCGCCCCGGTTCTGCCGATACGCTGAACGACCTGCAACCCGGCAAAGAGGCGACGATGGGAGAGTACACGACCTTCCGATGCCGCGAATGCGGCTATAGCGCCGAGCGCGTGCGTTGGGGCGTGAGCGTCGACGATCCGCGCCGCCGCTTCATGCCCGCCTACTGCACGGAGTGCGGCACGATCGTCGAGGTCGACCTGACCGGGGCCGACCTCATGATCGACGAGTTCACGTGCCTCAAGTGCGGGCACGAGCTCTTCTTCCTGGAGAAGGCGGCCTCGTACACCTGCCCCAAGTGCAAGGCACACGACATGCTGTTGATCCAGGGCGAGTATTGGTGACGGCCGCGACCGGGTCTTGGCCGACCCTTCACCGCGTCACTCCTGGATGACCACCGGGCTCCCCGCCGGGACGACCTTGTTCACCGCGAGGACATCCTTGTCGCGCATCCTCACGCAGCCATGACTGACGGCCTTACCGATGAGCCACGGCTCGTTGGTGCCGTGGATCGCCACCGGCCCACCCTGTTCCCAGCCCGGCAGCTTGGGTTGGAACGCGCTGATACCGATGGCGAGCGCGCCGTACGGGCCGCCGGGTCGCGGTGGCCTGAGCTTCTGGTTGACGAAGAAGAAGCCGGTCGGCGTCTCGAGACCGGGGCGCCCGACGGCGACGGGGTACTCGCCCTTCAGCTCGCCGCGCCGGTAGGTGCGAAGCTTGCGCTCGGAGAGGTCGATGACGATCTTGGCCGACGTCGTGAAGAAGGCGAGCGACCCCTCCCTCACCCATCCCTTGCTCCCGTTTGGCCGCATCGCCACGTAGACCAGGTACCACGTGGTCCCTCGGGTCTCTTTGACCCTGTCGACCAGCACAAGCGTCGGGTAGTCGTTCTGGTTGCGCAGGCCGAGGCGAGTCCTGACAGGTGCGGCGGCGGAGGGCCGCCGGCGGACGACGACCTCGCGCGTCGCCTTGCCCACCAACCAGCGCTCGTACTCCGGTGCGGGTCTGGCGCCCGGCGTGGGCGGCGCCGTGACGGCCGGTACGGCGGCGAGGTCCTGGGCCGCCCCGCTCCCCGCCGCGCGGGCGCGCACGACGGCGTAGCCGCCGAGCGCGAGGGCGGCGAGGACGACGACCGCCGTCAGGACGACGAGAGGCTTGCGCGCCGAAGCTGCCATGCTCGTGCCCGAGGATAGCGCAGGCCGCTGGGCCTGTACACCGGCCGCGAGGGTCGAAAGGCACACCCCGGGGCCCCGTTTCGGGGCACGAGGGTGTGCCGTACAATACCGTCAGCCCGGCGACATCCGGGAGGAGTGAAAGGAGACGCGCGTGACTGCGGTCATCGTCATCATCGGGATCCTCGTCGTGTTGGGTGGCATGTTCGCCGTCTTGTACAACCGACTCGTCGGACGGCGGAACCAGGTCGACAACTCCTGGAGCCAGATCGACGTCCAGCTCAAGCGGCGGTACGACCTCATCCCCAACCTTGTCGAGGCAGTCAAGGACTACATGCAGTACGAGCAGGAGACGCTCGCCAAGGTCACCGAGGCGCGCGCCGCGGCGATCAACGCCGGAGCCGCCGGCCCGCAGGCCCAGGCCCAGGCCGAGAACATGCTGTCCGGCGCCCTCAAATCACTCTTCGCCGTCGCCGAGAACTACCCTGACCTCAAGGCGAACCAGAACGTCATGAGCCTGCAGGAAGAGTTGACGGCGACCGAGAACAAGATCGCCTTCGCGCGGCAGTTCTACAACGACAGCGTGTTGACGTACAACAATGCCATCCAGATGTTCCCCACGAACATCATCGCCGGCATGTTCAACTTCACCACGCGGCAGTTCTTCGACGCGCCCGAGGCCGAGACCGCCGTCCCCAGGGTCGACCTGCGGTGAACGGTCGCGGCCGGGCGGCGCGGCGCGACTGACGCCTCATGTACGAGCAGATCCGCAGGAATCGCCACGCCTCGTGGCTGCTGATGACCGTCGTCGTCGCGATCCTCTCGGCGCTCGGCTACGTGATCGGTGCCGCCTACACGGGCACCAACGGGGGCGGCCTCGGCTTTCTCGGCCTCTTCGGGGTCGTCGCCATCGTATGGAGCGTCGTCGCGTTCTACACCGGCGACCGAATGGCGCTGGCCGTGAGCGGGGCGCGGCGGATCTCGCACGAAGAGGAGCCGCGCC
>CAZTMO010000259.1:0-3173 GCA_964615105.1 uncultured Thermoleophilia bacterium | reverse complement strand
CGTTGAAGCCGACCTCGGACGTGCCGAACAGCGTGTCGAGGCCGTAGAACGTGGAGACCAGCGTGCCGACGAGCAGCGGCGCGGTGATCCCCCTGCCGGCCATGAAGTAGTCGTCGAAACTGCTCGACTTTCTCGAGAACCAGTACCCGATGTACAGCATGCCGGCGATGTACGCCGCGACGATCACCCAGTCGAGGCCGTGCATGGACACGACCGGAGCGTCGAATTCGAACATGAGGCCCCTTCCTTTGCGAGGTAGTGTGGCCCGCAGTCCACGCTACCTCGTCCCAGACAGCAGCGCCTGGTCGCGACGGCGGAGCGGACCCTTACGCTGCCGCGACGGGCGGCGCCCGGCGCTCGCGGCAGTCCCCTCGCCGCAGATGGGGCCAGTGAAGCGGGCGCGCGTCCGGGTCCGTACGCTTCGCCGGAACATGGCAACAGACCGTATGACCCATCGGCCTCATGGCGCCCCCATGAACGGGGCCGGCCTCCGCCCGGCCCCTCCTCCTGTGATTCTCTCAGAAGGGCTCCGCGGAGGCAACGCGCGGCTCAGACGGAGGGCGCGGCCCCGTCGTCGAGCGCGCGACGCAAGAAGCGCCCCGTGTGCGAGCCGTCGCCGAGGGCGGCGAGGTCCTCGGGCGTGCCGGTGGCCACCACGCGCCCGCCCTCGTCGCCGCCCTCCGGCCCCAGGTCGACGACCCAGTCGGCCGACTTGACGACGTCGAGGTTGTGCTCGATCACAACGACGGTGTTGCCCTGGTCGACCAGCCGCTGCAGCACCTCGAGGAGCTTCTCGATGTCGGCGAAGTGCAGGCCCGTCGTCGGTTCGTCGAGGATGTACAGCGTCCTCCCTGTCGCGATCTTGCTGAGCTCGGCGGCGAGCTTGACGCGCTGGGCCTCGCCGCCCGACAGCGTCGTCGCCGGCTGGCCGAGCTTGACGTAGCCCAGGCCGACGTCGAGCAGGGTGCGCATGCGGCGGGCGATACGCGGCACCGGGGCGAAGAACTCGACCGCCTCTTCGACGCTCATCTCGAGGACCTCGGCGATGTTCTTGCCCTTGTACCAGACCTCCAGCGTGTCGCGGTTGTAGCGCTTGCCGCGGCAGGCCTCGCAGGGCACGTAGACGTCGGGCAGGAAGTGCATCTCGATCTTGATCTGCCCGTCGCCCTTGCAGGTCTCGCAGCGCCCGCCCTTGACGTTGAAACTGAAGCGCCCCGGCTTGTAGCCCCGGACCTTGCTCTCGGGCGTCTGGGCGAAGAGCTGGCGGATGTGGTCGAAGACGCCCGTGTACGTCGCGGGGTTGGAGCGCGGCGTGCGCCCGATCGGCGACTGGTCGATGGCGATGACCTTGTCGAGCAGCGCCGCGCCGTCGATGCCGGCGTGCAACCCTGGGCGCAGCTTGGTACCCCTGTTGAGGCGCGCCGCCATCCCCTTGAAGAGGATCTCGTTGACGAGCGTGGATTTGCCCGAGCCTGAGACGCCCGTGACACAGGTGAAGGCGCTCACGGGGAAGCTCACGTCGATGTCGCGCAGGTTGTGCATGCGTGCCCCGCGGATGGTGAACCACTCGAGCGGCAGACGACGGCGGCCGGGCACGACGATATGGCGGCGGCCGGCGAGAAAGTCGCCGGTGAGCGACGCGGGTTCGTCCGCGATCTCACCCGGCGTCCCCTGGGCGACCACACGGCCGCCGTGCTCGCCGGCCCCGGGCCCCATGTCGACGATGTGGTCGGCGGAGCGCATCGTCTCTTCGTCGTGCTCGACGACGATCACGGTGTTGCCGAGGTCGCGCAGGCGCAGCAGCGTGTCGATGAGGCGACGGTTGTCGCGCTGGTGCAACCCGATCGACGGCTCGTCGAGGATGTAGAGCACCCCGACCAGGGCCGAACCGATCTGCGTCGCCAGGCGGATGCGCTGCGCCTCGCCGCCCGAAAGCGTCGCGGCGGCGCGACGCAGGTCGAGGTAGCCGACACCGACGTCGTTGAGAAAGCGCAGGCGCTCCTCGATCTCACGGATGACGCGTCCCCCGATGAGACGCTCGGTCTCGGTCAGTTCCAGGCCCTCGAGAAACGCGACCGCGTCGCGCACGCTCATGCCGGTGAACTCGTGGATGTTGCGCCCTCCGACGGTCACCGCGAGGCTGGTGGGCTTGAGACGCGCGCCGCGGCACTCGGGGCAGACGCGGTCGCTCATGTACTCCTCGATCTTCTGGCGCACCATCTCGGACTCGGTCTCGGCGAACCGGCGCTGGAGGTGCGCGAGGATCCCCGGAAAGCTCGCCGTGTAGTGACGCACGCGACCCTCGTAGTTGCGGTAGCTCATGGGGATGCGGGTGCTGCCCGTCCCGTGCAGGAACAGGTCGCGGTGCTCTTCGGGCAGGTCGTCCCAAGGCGTGTCCATATCGACTTTGAACGTATCGGCGATCGACTCGATGACCTGCTCGAGCCAGCCGAACGAGAGGTGGCCGTAGGGCAGCAGGGCCCCCTTGGCGATCGAGACGGAGCCGTCGGGGACGACGAGGTCGGGGTCTATCTCGCGCGTCGACCCGAGCCCGTGACACGCGGGGCAGGCGCCGTGGGGGTTGTTGAACGAGAACACGCGCGGCTGGATCTCGGGCAGCGAGATCCCGCAGTGGACGCAGGCGAACTTCTCGCTGAAGGTGAGGGTCTGGCCGTCGGCGAGCTCGATGTCGATGAGACCGTCGGCGAGCTGGGCGGCTGTCTCGACGGAGTCGGTGAGCCGCCGTCGCAGACCCTCCTTCATGACGAGCCGGTCGACGACGACGGCGATGTCGTGCTTGTACTTCTTGTCGAGGTCGAACCGCTCGTCGAGCTCGCGCACCTGGCCGTCGACCTTGACGCGCGTGAACCCGTCGGCGCGGAGCTGCTCGAACATGCGGCCGTACTCGCCCTTGCGCCCGCGAACGAGCGGGGCGACCACGCTGAACCGGGTGCCGGTGTCGAGCTCGCAGACCCGGTCGACGATCTGCTGCACCGACTGCCCGGCGATGGGCCGCCCGCAGTCCGGGCAGTGAGGGTGCCCGACGCGCGCGTACAGCAGGCGCAGGTAATCGTAGATCTCGGTCACCGTGCCGACCGTCGAGCGCGGGTTGCGCGAAGTCGTCTTCTGGTCGATCGAGATCGCCGGCGAGAGGCCTTCGATCGAGTCGACGT